>JBGUIG010000053.1:0-9658 GCA_045112795.1 Anaerovoracaceae bacterium
TGAGATTACCTTACCATCTCTCATGAGCATTCAGAGTCATCCTAAAGATGTTTATAATTCAACCAAAGTGACTATATCAATACGCTATGGCGATTTCTCAATTGATGTTGAAGTAGGCTTTTCTACTGAAGCGTTATCTTCTGTCCTAAAGGTTTTAAACCATGTTTAAGGTATTACCTGACATAAATCACGTAATAATAGTATGCGGAAAGAGCGATCTACGAAGGGGGATCAGTGGTTTGGCAGCTATTGTATCTCTGTGGTATGGTATTGATCCGTTAACTCCTGAAACTCTCTTCTCTTCTGCGGGACAAGACGCGACAGGATAAACGGACTAGTCTACACCGGTATAGGTTTCTATCTTCTTTAGGACTCTTAATAATTGCGTTTGCTGTGTTACATAAAAAAGGCATAAATACCTATAAAAACAACACCTATCGGTATTCCGTCCATATTGATATATAATTAAAGAACAGTTATTACAACCTTCATAAGTGTTACGATTAGATTATGGATAAAGACTATCTTAAAAATAGTGTTAATTGGCAGAGTTGGCAACAATTATCAAAAGGTATCAAATATGATAAGCAGAATTCAAATAACTGATGTAGCAACATATAAAAGCACTACAAGTATAGAGCCAAAGGCTATCAATTTTATATACGGTGGTAACGGCACTGGTAAAACGACATTGTCAAGAGTGCTTGCAAGTGGCGCTGATGATAAAACTACTATTGAGTGGAGCTCTTCTGATCACCCCAAAGTAGTCGTTTATAATCGTGATTTTGTAGAAAACAATTTTAGTGAAGACAAGAGCCTTCCTGGCATTTTTACTCTGGGATCAGAATCAGTAGATTTACAAAATGAGATTGAAGCATTAAAGAATAAACAAAACAAGGCAAAAGAACTGAAAGACGGGAAATCTTCGACACTTATAAATCTTAACCAGCAGTTAGAAAAACTCACTGAAGACGCAAAGCGTGAATGTTGGAAAGTACAAAAGAAGTATGGAGCATCTTTTGCGGATGCATTGGTTGGATATAGAGCAAGCCGCGATAGCTTCTTCGAAAAATGCATTGAGCAATTTCAATCAAAAGCAAAAGATAATGATCCTCTGCCAGATTTGGAAACAATAAAAGACAAGTATCAAGCGGCTTATTCAAAAAAAGCAGAACAGGCATATGAGTACTTAGAAGTAGATATAAACGCTACTTCAGGTCTTGACAGTCAACCCTTGCTAACCAAAGTTATTACTGGAAAAGCAGACACACCGATAGGAACATTTATACAGTTCCTAAATGCTGGAGATTGGGTCAAACAAGGTGTTGAGTATGCAGAGAAAGCGAACGGAAAGTGTCCATACTGCCAACGCGCATTACCTAACGATATTGCTGAGCAAATAGCAGCCTTCTTTGATGATGAATATATAAAAAACTGTACTGATTTAGAAGAGTACCAGCTTCGATATGAATCAGTGATGGCTGACATAGGCACAATTATAAAAGGTGTAACGGAAAAACAATACAGCTTTATACAATATGATGAATTCAATCGTATTAAAGAAAAATTTGAAGCTAATACAGAATATAATTCAAGAGTGATACAAACAAAAATAGATAATCCTTCAAAAGTGGTAGCGATTAAGCCGATAGAAGAAATAGTCAAGGATTTAAATAATGTAATAAAAGCATTTAATAATAAGATTAAAGATAATAATTCTGCTGTTGAGCATCAGAGAGAATCGAAAATACAATGCCAAGAATGGATATGGTCATTTTTCAAAGAAGAACTGAGTGATACGCTGTCAAAATATCATAAGAGTGCTAATGGATTGCGCAAAGGGATTAGTCATATTGAGGCAGAGATTAATCTGCAAGATGGGATAATCGCGGCTCTGGGAGAAGAAATAAGAGAGAATGAGTCCAAACTGACAAGCGTAATACCAACGGTTACAGCTATAAATAAAATTCTTCAAGGATTTGGATTTACAGGTTTTTCTCTTGCAGAAAATAGAGAAAAAATAGGTACATATTCCATTGTCAGATCAGATGGAAGTGATGCAAGCAAGACATTGAGCGAAGGCGAACATAATTTTATTTCATTTTTGTATTTTTACCACCTTTGCTTTGGAAGTCAATCCAGTACAGGAATCATGGATGACAAGATTCTGGTAATAGATGACCCGATTTCGAGTCTTGACAGCAATGTCCTTTTTGTAATCGCAACACTGGTGAAATCAATAATCCAGTATTGCCGAAATAAAGAGAAAGGTATTAAGCAGGTCTTTGTCCTCACGCATAACATATATTTCCATAAGGAAGTAACTTTTTTGGGAAGCAGAGAACACTATTCTCCTAAGGAAGTAGCTTATTTCATAATAAGAAAGAAGAATGAAGAGAGTACAATTATTTCATATGAAGATAATCCAATTAAAACGTCTTATGAAATACTCTGGGAGGATATAAAGAATCCGACTGCATCCTCAGCAAAAAGTGTTTTCAATACTATGCGGAGAATATTAGAACACTATTTTCAGGTTATAGGTGGGATAAAATATGAGGAATGTATTAATGAATTTGAAGGAGAAGACAAAATAATATGCAAGGCCTTAATTGCGTTTATTAACGATGGGTCACATACTATTTTTGATGATCTTGTTGTGTCGTTTGATGAATCATCATTAGAGAATTACTTAAGAGTGTTTAGAATGATTTTCGAGCGGCTGCACCAAATAGATCACTATAATATGATGATGGGTTTAGCTGATGAAGAATAAAAAACGGCCATCGGCCGTTTTTCAATTTACCTTATTCATCTGTACTCTCACGGCGAAGCCGCCGCGATAGAAGTAAAAGTTCGAATAGGTCAGTTGTGGTGTCCCGAGCGCGATTCGAACGCGCGACACCCGCTTTAGGAGAGCGGTGCTCTGTCCCCTGAGCTACCGAGACATGCAATGCACGAGCGAAGTTCAGCAAAACAACCAACTTTTTTCGTGCCCGAATATAATAGCACAGTTCAGTTTATATATCAAGAACAGCCCTTAAAATGCATTCATATAGTTTTGGAAAACGCGTAATAAATAGTATAATCTGGCTATTATGAGGGGAATATGACCATTAGCCGATTCAGGCTGAACCTTTCATGCAAGGAGGAGTATATGACTAAGAGAAGCAAAATAGCGATCAGCGCAGTTATGCTTTTTGCTTTTGTACTGGTTCTGGGAGCATGCGGAAGCAAGACAGAGTCCGGAGTATATACAGGTACTCTCGCTGAAGCACGCGATAATATAATTGCTGTCAACACAGACAGCGGGGTGAAGGAATTCAAGACCGATGACAGTACAGTTTACGATCTTGGCAGTTTCGAGCATATGAGCATCGATGATGTCGTTGATGTAAATTATCACTCAAGCCTCGGAAAGATGCACGCTGATAAGGTTGTACTGAGAGAACATGTTAACAAGGAACTGACATTCTCCGGTACAGTCAGCGGACTAACAGACACTTCGATTACTGTTACGGGCAAAAGCCTGACAATTTCCTTTGTGCGCAACCCTAACACTTCGGTCGCAGGGGATCTGAGTGTCGGTGACGAGGTAGATGTTACCTACACAGGTGACATCAGCGAATATCCTTTTGCAACTAATGTCAAAGTCACTCAGGAAGTGAAGCCTGCTCAGGAAGAAGCCAAAGAAGAACAGAAATCTGAGCAGAAGGACGAGAAGAAAGAGGAAAAGAAAGAAGAAGAGAAGAAAGAAGCTGAGAAAACAGCTACAGTCAGCGGTATCATTTCAGAGTTCACCGAGAAGTCGGTTGTGCTTGCCATCGACTCAGCGAAGTCATACAGATTTACCATAGACAAGAACACCAAGGTAACCGGAGCGGCCAAATACCTCAGAATCGGTGACAGTGTCACGCTTACATTCACCGGAGAACTCGGCAAAACACCTCTCGCGACTAACATCAATATTGTCAGGGAAGCGGAGCCTGAGAAACGCACGGTAAACGGTACGATACAGAGCGTTGCCAAGAACTATGTGACGCTGAACAGCGGCAAGAAAGTATACATGATCCAGACCGATAAGAATACTAAGTACACAGGTGATAAGCCTGCGAAGAATTACAAGGCTGAGATCACTTATACCGGAACCCTCAGTAGCGGAAAGGCTCTGGCCACAAATATCTACTGTGTAAAGCAGACTCCGGAACCGAAGATATTTACTGTTACTTTTACAGACGGCAGCGGTAAGACACTGAAGACGGTCAAGGTCGAAGAGGGCAAAGCGGCTGCAGCGCCTGCTAATCCGACCAGAGAGGGCTATACTTTTAACGGATGGGATAAGTCGTTTGCGAAGGTTACCTCGAATATGACAGTTAACGCGAAATGGGTCAAAGAAGCTGAGCCGGCTCCGGAACCGGCTCCGGAGCCTGATCCGGAGGAACCAAAAGTTCTGACTCAGGATGTGATAATTACTCAGTGGACTATTGACTCCGATGAAGGAAACACTTTCATCGTCAGAGGCGAAGATGATAAAGAATTCACTCTGGCTATCGAGGACGATCTGGATATAGCTCCGGGATATCTTCCTGCAACAGGCGATAAGGTCAGAGTCACTTACTTTGAGGACAGCCTCAAGCTTATCAGGATAGAGCTTCTTGAAAAAGCGGTAGTACAGCCTGAGGATCAGACCGAACCTGAGGAGAAGACCGAGCCTGAAGACAAAACCGAACCTGAAGATAAGACTGCTCCGGAAGAACAGACCGAGCCTGAGGATAAAACTGAACCTGAAGAGCAGACTCAGCCTGAGGACAAAACTGTGCCTGAGGAGAAGACTGAACCTGAAGAACAGGTTCAGCCTGAAGAAAAACAGGAAGAGCCTGCAGCTGAACCTGAGCAGCAGGAAGAAACTCAGCCGGAAGAGAAACAGGAAGAACCAGAACCAGCACCAGAGCCAGAGCCTGAACCGGCACCAGAACCGGAGCCGGTGCCTGCACCTGAACCTGTTCCGGAACCGGAAGTTGTAATATCCGGTCAGGGAGCAATCATAGCCGGAAACGAGGCAAAGAAATCATTCACTATAGATATTGACGGAAAAACAATAGAACTGAAAATTGACGGAAACAGCGAAATTTCCGCAGGATACTTCCCTGAAAAGGGCGATACTGTCAAAGTAACATATATCAAGAATAATATGCTTCTGAAGAGCATTCAGCTCATCAGCAGACCTGAACCTGAACCTGCGCCGGAACCGCCTGCAGAGAAGGAACAGCCGCAGGAGACAGCAGCAGAACCGGAAAAGGAAGACTCAGAAGGATAACAACCAGTTAAAAGAACTCCGTTCCTCAGTATAAGGTACGGAGTTCTTGATTAGACAGAATTACTGGAGTAAAATTTAACTGTACCAATATTTGGTTGTAACGGGTGTGTAAGGAGATTCATTATGTATAAGGAAACATTGAGACAGGTCTGGGCTGAAATCGATATGTCAGCTTTTGACCACAACGTTAAGGAAATCAAGCGCCAGATGAAATGCCCTAGCATGATCGGCGTAATCAAGGCCAACGGTTACGGCCATGGCGCAACTGAGTGTGCTAAGGTTCTTAAGTACAACGGAGTCGATCACTTCGCTGTAGCTACCCTCGAGGAAGGTGTTAATCTTCGTGAAGACGGTATCGATGGAACAATCGTTGTACTCGGTCTTACACCGACTGAATGCGTAGACACCGTAATCGAATATGATCTGACACCGGTTGTTATGCATTACGATTATGTCAAAGCGCTGAGTGACGAAGTAATGGCAGAAGGGGCTGAACCTGCAAAATGCCTCTTTGCTCTGGATACCGGTATGGGACGTATCGGCTTCAGAGTCTTCACAGATGAAGAACGTGACTATGCTGTTGAACAGTACAAGAAATTCGCAGAACTTCCGGGAATCGAGCTGCCTGGCATTATCACACACTTCTCGACAGCTGATGAAGAGCAGAGAGAATACACAGGACTTCAGATCAGCAACTACAATGCATTCATGGAGAAACTGAATGCTGCAGGCTTCAATCCTAAGAAAATCTGTGCTAACTCTGCATCTATTATGGTTTACGAAGAAATCCACTTTGATGCTTGCCGTCCGGGAATTATCCTGTATGGACTTGCACCTTCCGGATATCTTAAGGGCAAAGTACTCGACCTGCAGCCTGTAATGACTGTTAAGGCTGAAATCGTCAATCTCAAGACAGTACCGGCAGGTACATCTGTCAGCTACGGCCGCAAGTTCACATCTGACAAAGAAACCAAGATCGCTACGATCGGAATTGGCTATGCAGATGGCTATTCAAGACTTAACAGCGGCAAGATCAGCGTTCTCTGCGGAGGCATCAAGTGCCCTGTAATCGGTAATATCTGCATGGATCAGTGCATGGTAGATGTCAGTGCAGTACCTGATGTCAAACTCGGTGATGAGATTGTAATCATGGGTAAGCAGGGCGATCAGGAAATCAGCGCAGATGACCTCGCAGCTATCAACGGAACTATCAACTACGAAATCACATGCTGCTTCGACCTCAGAATACCTAAGGTTTATATCAACTATCCTGAGGGAATGTGCAAATAACACCGTAATACAATTTAGCTACAATTTAGCAGGCGGGGTGGGTAAAACCTCCCCGCTGAATTATTTTGAGGGGAGCTTATGGACGCTTTTACACAATTTGACGGAAATCTTCTGATAGGGATACAGAACGCATTGAATGCCGACTGGCTGACACCAATCATGAAAGGCATTACAATGTTCGGCGAGGGCGGATATTTCTGGATAGCAGTATGCCTGCTGCTTCTCATATTTAAGAAAACAAGACGCCTCGGAATTATCTGTTCTCTGTCTCTGATGTTTACATTCATCTGCTGCAATCTTGCAATCAAGCCATTGGTTGACAGAACCAGACCATGGATTACTTTTGCTGCGGTTAATGCAATGCTTCCACCGCCGGGAGATGCATCATTCCCGAGCGGTCATTCAGCAAACGCAATGGGCCCTGCATGGGCGCTTTTCATCAGCACACTTCCTGTAGTCCATAAAGTAAAAAACAGTGAAGGAACTGTAGTAAGAACCGAAAAATCTTATAAGGAAGTTACCTGCCTTGGATGGAAAGGAAGCGGAGCAGACCCGGCCATTTCGCACAAATTCGGTATTGCAGCAATCGTGCTTGCGGTACTTATCGGGCTTTCAAGGCTCTATCTGGGTATGCATTATCCTTCAGATGTAGTTTGCGGCTTGATTCTCGGAATGATTTGTGCTACGATTGTTCACGCCGTTATCAAAAAACTCGAAGAAAAACGTGGTATTATCGGCGGGTAGGCTGTTTAATTATGCACTGAATCACCGTTAAACAGTCTGAATTGATTAAACTTATTAGACCGGGAGACTTCAGTGATGAAGAACAGAAAGAAAACAGCAGCAATAATCACAATAATACTTACAATTACACTCGCTGGCGCTCTTGTATTTACAGCATGCAGCTCAAATCCAGCAGTAGGCTTCTGGATTGTTGACAAAGTAACAGCCGGAGATGTCGTAATGAACGAGCAGGATGCACAGAGCATCGGACTCAATGCAGTCGGAACTATCAAGCTCCAGAAAAGCGGAAACTGCGAAGTTAACCTTCTCGGAGAAGAGTCTGAGGGCACTTGGGAGAAGGCAGACGACGGCACAATTACAGTCAAATACGGAGAGGATCTGACGCTGACAGGATCTATTGATGACGAAGGTGTTATGACACTTCTCGATCCTCAGGGCGCAGAATACGTACTGACTAAATAACACAGATAACCGGCAGCGATGCAGCTGCCGGTTTTTGCAAGTGAAAGGAAATGACATGGTAACGATCGGAAACGACTGGGACATGCTGCTTTCAGAAGAATGGAGCAAACCTTATTATCAGGAGCTTAGGCAATTCCTTCAGGAAGAGTACCGCACACAGACTGTATATCCGCCTGCTCATGACATATTCAATGCTCTCAGACTTACACCGTATAATCAGGTCAAGGCGGTGATCCTGGGACAGGATCCTTATCATGAGCCCGGGCAGGCACAGGGACTTGCTTTCAGTGTCCCTTATGATGTAGTTCAGCCTCCTTCACTTGTCAATATTCTCAAGGAGCTTGGAACTGATGCTGACGCATGCAGAAATGATGCCGTGCCTGATGAATCAGATGAATCAGATATCATCAGAGGGGTACTGGTACCATGGGCAAAGCATGGAGTGCTGCTGCTGAATACAGCGCTTACTGTTCGGGCGCATCAGGCAGGATCTCACAGCGGGAAGGGCTGGGAAATATTCACTGACCGTGTGATTGAGCTGCTGGCAGAGAGAGAAAAACCAATGGTCTTCATACTCTGGGGAGCGAATGCCAGGGCTAAGACAGATCTTATCCTCAGAGCACAGGGTAACAGCAGACGCCACCTGATAATCCAGGCGCCGCATCCGAGCCCGCTGTCTGCATACCGGGGTTTTTTCGGAGGCAGATATTTTTCAAGATGCAACTACTTCCTTGAAGACAACGGCATTGAACCGGTAGACTGGAGATTGTAAACTGTTTTTTAGGTTTAGTTAAGCTACCGGATATAATATGTGTTATGATAATTGCCGGCTGTTTTCAACAGGTAATGGTTAAATATTATTTGAAAGGATCAATATACAATGAAGAAATTCAGAAAGTCACCGATTGCAATCATTTGCTATATCTTCGGAGCAATTTTTGCAGCTTACTTTGTAGCAACTGAAGTTAATACTGTTTCAACAATTTATGACTACTATGCACCATATAATATGGCGCCGACTGTAGGAGAGGTCATTGGCTATATGATTCAGCAGGGAATGCAGGCTCTTACAGCAGCCATTCTGGTATTAATGGCAGGCATTATTCTCGAAGAAGTAAGAAAACTCAATCCTGCAAACTGGGTCACTGATGATGAAATCGCCGAGAAGAAGGAAGCAAGAAAGGCTGCCAGAGAAGCAAAGCAGATAGCAAAAGGCGAAGCTGCTAAGGCTGCTGCAGAAGCAGATATGGCAGAGGAAAAAGAAGGAATCAAGGCTGAATTCGCAGCATCAATTGCAGAAGAAAACGACAGAACAGTTGTATTCGAAGAAGAGACAGCTGTGCCTGAGGTGGCAGCAGAAGAGGCTGCTGAAACTGCTGAGGAGGCTACGGAAGCTGCAGAAGAACCGGAGCAGGTATTTTCAGATGAGTTTTCTGCAGTAATTGCTGAAGATGTTGACGAAGAACTCGCTGAAGAACTGAAAACAGCAGTAGATAAAGCAGGATTAAAATAACATCAGAGATTATTACGGCGGCGAGCATGACAGCAGAATTCATGCCGCCGTCTTTTTATGTTTTGCATATGCATAATTCATCAAAATGAATTGTCGATATTAATGCTTTTGATATATAATCACCTGAGTATAGCAAAAAACGAAACGAACCGGAGGTTTTATGATTAACTGGAAAGATGTCGAACTGACTGACAAGCCGGCAATTGACAATCTGATATGTGCGAGTGGATGCCACGGAGCCGACTATGGATTTGCCAATCTCTACATCTGGCGCAAGGCCTACAGACCGAAAATCGCTTTCTGCGGATCAAGATTTCTCGTCGGAATGCCGC
>JBGUIG010000054.1:0-16335 GCA_045112795.1 Anaerovoracaceae bacterium
AGAAGAATGCTTAATCTGTAAAGCTCCGCTGGAATACCTTGAGACAGATGTTCTCATGGAATGCGAGATTTGCCATAAAAAAGAAAATAGCAAGACAAGATGCGTGAATGGACACTATGTGTGTAACGATTGCCATACGCAGGGGCTTGACACCATTATAGGATTATGTCTGAAGGAAACATCAAAAGACCCGATCACCATAATTGAAAAGATGATGGCCCTTCCGTTCTGCCACATGCACGGGCCTGAACACCATGTTATGGTTGGCTCAGCATTGCTGACTGCATATTATAACGCCGGCGGAGATATAGATCTTCACAGTGCTTTGATTGAAATGATGAATCGAGGGAAGAGTGTTCCCGGTGGCGCCTGCGGCTTTTGGGGTGCATGCGGAGCAGGAATCAGCTCAGGCATGTTCGTATCTATTATTTCAAAGTCTACACCCCTGACTACTGAATCATTTGCATTATCGCACAGGATGACTGCTGCATCTTTAGAGCAGATTGGTGAAATCGGAGGCCCGCGATGCTGTAAGAGAGATTCATTCCTGTCCATTCTTACTGCCGTAGATTTTGTAAAAGCTCATTTTGGCATCGAGATGGAAAAGCCGGAAGTTATATGCAGCTTTTCTGCACAAAACAACCAATGTATCGGCAAAAGATGTCCTTTCTCAAAAATCAATCATTAGCATAAATTCACATTTGTCGGGAATTGGTGAAGAAAATGAGTATGATAGAAAAGATATATCGAACCGAAAAGGGTCCGATACATTATTGGATCAGCAGCATGGTCGGCAATGGACCGAGCCTGATCTTTCTCCCGGGACTGACCGCTGATCACAGGCTGTTTGAGAAGCAGACCGAATACTTCGATGGCAAATACCGTATGTTTGTCTGGGATGCACCGGGTCACGCATCTTCGTATCCGTTCCAAATGGATTTCAGCCTTGCGGATAAAGCAAAGTGGCTTGATGAAATCATAGAGCTGGAAGGTCTGAATGATCCTGTAATAATCGGGCAGTCTATGGGCGGGTATGCTGGACAGATGTACTCGCAGCTGTTTCCGGAAAAACTCCGTGGTTTTATCTCAATTGATTCTGCTCCGTTACAGAGACAATATCTGACTGGTGCAGAGCTATGGCTTCTGAAAAGAATGGAGCCCGTTTATCGGCATTATCCGTGGAAACTGCTTCTTAAGCAGGGCATCAACGGTGTGTCAGAATCCGAATACGGCAGAACGCTGATGCACAGCATGATGATGACATACGACGGAGCGCAGAAAAGATATGCCAAACTTGCCGGGCACGGGTATCGTATACTTGCAGAAGCTATAGAAGCGGATCTTCCATATGAGATAAAGTGCCCGGCCTTGCTTATTTGTGGAGATAAAGATCATGCAGGATCATGTATCAGATACAATAAAAAGTGGCACAAAAGATCTGGTATAAAAATTGAATGGATCAAGGGTGCCGGACATAATTCAAATACTGATGAACCAGAGCAGATCAATAAACTGATCGAAAGATTTGTGAAAATAATATAGAAAAAGATGCACATAAATCGGGATTTGTGAGAAGGAGGTCATCATGAAACATAAAGTCAGACTGACAGTTATCGACAAAAAACTCTATCCGGAGCTACAGCAGCAATACTGTGCTGATCCCAACTCCGGAGAATGTCCCTGCTACAACGTGGGTGACGTCTTTGAGTTCTATCGGGATGAAGCGAACGACCACTTCTGGCACGGTGGCCTGAATACACTGGTGCATACGGATGCCGACCCGGATACTGTCGCGGGCGGGCCGAAAATGCCGCATTGCTCGGAGGCGTGGGATGCTATCAGCCGGTATATCTACACCGGTTTACAGGGCGGTTCCATCATGAAGGGCTGGATGGCAAAAGAGAATGAGATGATCTGTTGCTGTTCGGACGGAACCAGACCAGTCATCTTCAAAGTCGAGCGAATCGATTATGGTGATTGATCTCTATAACTCGGGATTTGCGTAAGACTATGTTAATGAATGAAGTCAGGCACATCAAGTATACAAAAGTAGCAGGTGATAGAATTGAAAGAGTATAAAATCAATATCCCGTTAAGTCAGATTAGTGATCTGCGGAATCGGCTTTGCAACATCCGATATGTTCCTAATCCGCGCAACAGCGGTGAAGAGGAGGGAGTGCCACTGGGTGAGCAGAAACGATTCCTCGAATACTGGAGGGATCAATATGACTGGAAAGCTGCTGAAGACCGAATCAATTCCGGCATGCCTCAGTTTATGGCAGAGGATATCTGCGGAGAAGATATCCATTTTGTATGGAGACATAGAATCGACAATAAAGACGTAATCCTGTTTTGCCACGGCTGGCCTGGTTCGTTCATTGAGTTTGAGCGGTTGCTTCCGTTGATTGATGAACGATATGATGTTGTAATTCCCTCTATGCCAGGTTATGGTTTTTCAACATACCGAGCAAGGAATACAATTAATCTCTCTACGATAGGCGACATCTATCATGTCCTGATGTCAAAACTCGGATATGACAGATACTTTGTTCAGGGCGGAGATTGGGGAGCACATGTGGCAAGCTGGATGGCTTACCATTATCCCGACGAAGTGCGTGCTTTTCATTTGAATTTTCTACCCGGTTCATATATGCCTGAAGCAAAGAGCAGGCCGTTTGTAGAGAACGAGAAGGCTTACTTCAAGGCGATGGATGATTTCAGATCGGATGGTATCGGATATGATGAGATTCAGGCAACTCGCCCATTGACGCTTGCAGCGGCATTGAATGACAGTCCTGCAGGCATGGCGATCTGGTTGTATGAGAAATTCAGAGAGTGGTCTGACCGAGAACATTCCCTTGGAATCACTCTTACAGATGATCGTATTCTGGATGACATTACAATCTACTGGTTTACGCAAACGATCTATTCGTCGTGCCGCCTGTATCAGGAGGCTTTGGGGAGTAAGCTGCACTTCAGTGAAGGTGAGTGTATTCTGCCGCCTATGGGATTTACTGCATTTCCGAGTGAGTTTGCTATACCACCTGTGGAATTGCTGGAAAGGGTTTACAATGTGCAATATTACGGACGGGCTTCCGCAGGAGGACATTTCGCTGCAATGGAGCAGCCGGAGACATTAGCCGCAGAAGTGAATACATTTTTCTCTAAACAATAGTGCAAATTCCCGCTTGTAAAAGAGAGTTATGAACAATATATACACAAGAGTAAGCATAAGAAAGTACCAGGACAGACCTGTTGAGAACGAGAAAACGGAGGCTATCCTTAGGGCTGCGATGCAGGCGCCTTCTGCAGCAAATCAGCAACCATGGGAGTTCTACGTTGTTACAGACAAGGCAAAACTGGAAGCGTTGTCGAAGGCCAGTCCGTATGCAGGCATGACTAAAGATGCTCCGGCAGCTATTGTTTCCGCATATAGAAAAGACTGCGCTATACCTCAGTATGCCGAAATCGATCTTTCAATCGCCATGGAGAACCTATGGCTTGAAACTGATGCGCAAGGACTTGGTGGTGTATGGCTCGGCATCGCACCTATTGAAGAACACATGCAAGCTGTGGAAAGGATCCTGGATATACCGGATGATCTGAGAGCATTTGCTATATTCCCATACGGGTATCCGGCTGAGGAGAGAAAGCAGCAGGACAGATTCGATGAAAGCAGGATACATTACGTAGAATAGCTGACATCGAAAGGAGAATAGCTTTGAAAATACTGGTAATACCTGACGTCCACCTGAAGCCGTGGATGTTTGATAGAGCGTCTGAAATTCTTAATTCAGGTGCTGCTAAGAAGGCTGTATGCTTCATGGACATACCCGATGATTGGGGGCAGGAATATAATCTCGGATTGTATGAGGAAACATTTGATGCCGCGATCCGGTTCCAAAAGGAGTTCCCGGAAACACTCTGGTGCTATGGCAATCATGACCTGTCATATGAGTGGTTGCAGTATGAAAGTGGCTTTTCATCTGTGGCGATTCCTGTAGTACAAAAGAAACTAAGTGAGCTCAGAAGGGAGCTTCCGGACAGAAGCCAGATGGCATATATTCACAGGATAGATGATGTTTTGTTTCTTCATGGCGGACTCACTCACGCATTCGTGAAGTACTATGCCAATGATGTGGACTATGATGATACCGATGCAGTAATAGAGAAGATTAACCTGCTCGGAAGGAATGAGATGTGGGACGATGCATCGCCGCTTTGGTTCAGGCCGCAATTCTATAATGAGAAAATGTACAAAGAAGAAGACCTTCTGCAGGTCGTAGGCCATACTCCGGTTATGCAGATCGATAGTCTTGGCAATATGTTGTCATGCGATCTGTTCTCAACATACAGTACCGGTGATCCAATCGGGACACAGGAATATCTGCTAATCGATACCGTAACCTGGGAATACGAAGGAATCAAATAAAATAGAAATAATAAGGCACAACATTTGCTGCAGAGATGTCTGCAGCTTTTTTTGTGCAAAGAAATGGAGGCGCATATGAAAAAACGAAACAGAAGTCCAGACAGAAAAACTCAGAAAGAACGGATAAAGGAAATAACTGAGCAGCTTGAGGCGGGTGTTGCAGCAGTCTTTGAGAGTGATGCATACAAGGCGTATCTGAACTGCATGAGTAAGTTCCATAACTATAGTTTGAACAACACACTATTGATCGCATTACAACGTCCTGATGCACAGCTTTGTGCTTCGTACAGCAGCTGGCAGCGTGATCATGGCAGACAAGTCCGTAAGGGAGAGAAAGGCATCAAGATAATCGCTCCCTGCAAGTATAAAGTTGAGATCGATGAGAAGGATGATGATGGGAAGCAGAAAGTTATTGAGAGACTTGGCTTCAAGGTAGTCACTACCTTTGATATCGCCCAGACCGATGGCCCGGACCTGCCAACTATCGGTGTAAATGAGCTTACGGGCGATGTTGATGGTTACAGAAAACTGTTCAATGCGTTGACTGAAATGTGTCCAGTGCCGATATATACGGAGGATATTCAGAATGGTGCAAAAGGCTATTACAGCGATGCTGAAAGAAAGATAGTCATCAAATCTGATATGAGTCAGCTGCAGACGATCAAGACGATGATCCATGAAATGGCGCATGAAAAGCTCCACGCTAAGGAACATCTGGACCCGAATCATCCTGTAGACAGGCGGACCAAAGAGGTCGAGGCTGAGAGCATTGCCTATACGCTATGTCAGCATTATTCCTTGGATTCTTCTGATTATTCCTTCTCATATATTGCAGGATATTCTTCCGACAAGGACATAAAAGAACTCAAAGCATCTCTTGAGAGGATCCGTTCTGCAGCTGATGAGATGATAACCGACATAGATAAATCGCTTGAGAAACAGATGAAGCGAGAGCAGTCAAAAGCTGTTCGTGATGAGGCGAGGTGATGCTCATGGGATTCTATACTGAGGAGCAAATAAAGAAAGCCAGATCGATAGATCTCATGACATACCTCCGGACATGCGACCCGACTGAACTCATTCACGTGAGCGGGAACACTTACTGTACCCGAACACATGACAGCCTCAAGATCAATGCTTCTAATGGCAAGTGGATGTGGTGGAGCAGAGGCTTTGGTGGGTATTCTGCACTGGATTATCTGATCAAAGTCAAAGGCATGCAGTTCATGGAGGCAATGAAAACCCTCTCAGAAGATGAACCTGCGATCAATCATTTCAAAGCTGCAAGATGGGACAATCCTGATTCAGATAAGGAAAGAAAACTCCTTCTGCCTGAGAGATCCGAGACCAGTCTTGAGATAATACGTTATCTCTCCGGCAGGGGAATAGACAGAGAGATCATCAAGGCTTGTATTAACGAAGGCCTTCTTTATGAGTCACTGCCATATCACAATTGTATCTTTGTCGGATATGATGAGGCGGGCAAAGCAGCGTATGCATGCTACCGGGCTACAACGGGAGAACGGCTCATGGGTGATGCAACAGGGTCCGACAAACGGTATGCCTTCAGGATAAACAACAGCGGGAACACATTGCATGTATTTGAGAGTGCCATAGACCTGCTCTCATACGCGACAATAATGAAGATGAAAACAGGAGAATGGAGAGCAGAGCCTATGCTTTCTCTTGGCGGAGTGTATGCACCGAGCATTAATAATAAGCAATCGAAACTGCCAATTGCGCTTGATAATGCAACGCAAAATCAAACGCAAATAAATACGATTGCTCTGCATCTGGACAACGACCTTGCCGGCAGGAATGCAACGGAGAATATCATGTTGCAGCTTCGTGGCAGCTATGAAGTTAGAAACGAGCCTCCACCATATGGAAAAGATTGTAATGACTACTTGCAACGTATGATCAGACAGAAACATTCAAGGCAAATGTGCAGATCCTAATCATAAGCTGTGACTGCTAAGAAAACAATTAGCAGCCACAGCAATATGTCATTACATGACTATGCATTTTCTGTTCACATTTTGCAATGTTTATGCATAAGTACTCTATATATACTAATGTCATAATCAGAGCAGGCATTATTTGAGGGTCGCTATGAAATGGAGGCAAAGAAATGAAGATACCATATACAATCAAGAATTATTGGATTAATGTCGGAACATCATTTTTAATAGCAACCATATCTAATCTTATGGTTGGAATAATTATTGGTTCTGACTTAGCGCGCTTTATATACATTGGTTTGTTAGCATACTGGATCATTATTGAAATAAGAAGGTTTCATGATGCAAACAAAACCGGTTTACTTGTTCTAATTAATCTTATACCTGGAATTGGAACTTTAGCGGCGTTGATAATAGCCGGTGTGCTAAAATCAAATTACAATGATAACAAATGGTGTAAGTGATGACGGTAAACGAGGGAACGTTTATGGATCCGGTCTCAAAGGTTGTTCAACACAAGAATCCCGATTTTGGTAAGGGTGTGATTATAGATTATGATTACACCTCAGATCCTAACAATCAAAAAATAACTGTTAGATTTGATTCAAAAGACTTGCGGATGAAATATCCAGAAGCATTTGAGGAGTTTTTGACTTGTGAGGATTCCGAATTTCAAGTAGAAGTGGATCAACTAATAGCTAATAAAAAGCTAGCGGAAGCAGTAAAAAAGGAAAAAGAGCAGGAAGATACCTTCAGTATTAATAGAAAGCCGGTAAAGGCTGAGCGTGATTCTTACTACTCTAATTATCCGTATAGATGGAGTAAGTCAGGCAATACAAGAAAAAAGGATGACGAGTTATCGCGGCAATTTCCTACAATAAAGCGAGTGATCAAGAACGCTAATTACGATATTAAGCAGTTTGATGTAGCGCGTGAAGCACCGGAAGATAAAGCACAATATACTCCTAAGCGATATGATAATCCATGGGACCAGGCGTGTTACATTCTTAGATACTCATATGCATATGCCTTTGAGTACTACTTGCTATATATAAAGATGTTGAATGCTATCGGAAATATTGAGGAACTGAACGTTTTATCAATAGGCTGTGGTCCCCAAATTGATGCATGGTCGCTTGGAGTGGCCAGTAAAACAAAGAAATTCAAGGCTCAAATTAATTATTCCGGGGTAGATTTAGCAAAGAATTGGAGAGAAGATTATCACCCAAGAACCGAATACATAAAAGTTAATCCGCCAGTATTTGGTGTAGGTGCAGGACGATTTCTTATGTCTTGCGATACATTAGACTATAACATGATTGTATTTCCGAAATCTCTCCGTGACATCTATTACAATAAAGCTGATGCTGACTTTTATAGGATAAAGACTGCTTTCGAAACTAGACCTATTACAAAAGATTTTGTATGTATAGCGTTCTCACTTTCTAATAATCCTGGGGAAACTGAAGAGGAGCAGAGAGTTAATGAGGAACTGCTTAAACAAGACTATGAAAAAATAGATGAACTTATAGGAAGCGTGAAAAAGCAAGGCTATGTTGTAAAAGGTTCACCGATTGTAAATACGATATCTTCAGATAGGGTTTACGATAATACAGGATATCCAGAGCTGGAGGATTGGCTAAAAAACGAAGTGTTTGATCTTACTGGAAGATATATGATGACGAACAGGTGTTATCAGAAGTTTATAGCTTATGTTTTGGAAAAGGAACAATAGATAATGATACTAAGTGTAAGCAGGCGAACAGATATACCAAATTATTACTCGGAATGGTTCATTAACAGGATCAAAGAAGGATATTTGTATGTCAAGAATCCTATGAATGCACATCAGATAAGCAGGATAGACTTATCACCGGATGTGGTTGACTGCATAGTTTTTTGGACCAAGAATCCTATAAACATTTTCGACAAACTGGATGACCTGAAGGGTTACCAGTACTATTTTCAGATTACTCTGACGGGATATGGGAGAGATGTTGAACCAGGGCTACCGGATAAAAATAAGGTGTTGCTTCCTGCATTCAAAGAGTTGTCAGAAAAAATAGGTAAGAAAAGGACTATCTGGAGATATGACCCAATTCTGATAAACAACAAGTACACCAAGGAGTACCATTACAGAGCTTTCGGTAAGATTGCTGATGAACTTAAGGATCATACGGAGAGAGTAGTAATAAGTTTTGTGGATCTTTATGCTAAAACGCAGAGGAATACGGCAGGACTTAATATAGAAAACACTGGCAATGACGAGATGATTGAGATTGCAGAAAAACTAGCAGGTCTCGCGCATGAAAAAGGATTACGGATTGAATCATGTGCAGAAGTTATCGATCTTGAATCTGTAGGAGTTGCTCATGGACATTGCATAGATAAGCAACTAATCGAGGACCTGATTGGATGCCCGATAAAAGGAGGTAAGGATAAGAACCAAAGACCGGAATGCGGCTGTCTGGAAA
Organism: Anaerovoracaceae bacterium; assembly: GCA_045112795.1. Classification (GTDB taxonomy): domain Bacteria; phylum Bacillota; class Clostridia; order Peptostreptococcales; family Anaerovoracaceae; genus Crickella. The sequence goes on from JBGUIG010000054.1 coordinate 8,868, forward strand.
GTGTTGAAGTTGGATCGTACAACACATGTAAGAATGGCTGCAGATATTGTTACGCCAATTTCAATAAAGAGCGAGTAATAAGCCAGAGTCATCTGTATGATCCGAATTCTCCTTTGCTTTGCGGACATGTTGATGAGTCAGCTGGAGATAAAATCACCATAAGAAAAGTTGCTTCTCTCAAAGAAGCACAGGTGTCTATTTTCAATCTGTGATCATAAGTACCATGCAAAAACTGCACGGGCTTTGCAATGTTCACCAGTGAAGAATAATGAGATTATATCATTACCACAGAGAAACGGAGGTAATGATATGGCAAAGGTATATTGCACAGCAAAAGACGATACTCATGAGTTCTATTTAAACGCAAACGGGTGCGATTACTATCTGTTTTCACAAAACAGAAGAAAAAGCGTAGATAGTTTTTATAGGCATGGTGTGTATCTTGAGAAGGCCATCAATCATGGTATCGGCAAATCCGACTGGGCGATTCATCATACGATGGATAAGCTTATGAACTATATCCCGTATATTGAAAAGGAGTATGACATAGTCGTACTTAGAAAAACTGGTAAGAAACAGAATAGAGCAGCATAGGGAGGAGCGGCTATGAGGCTGCATGATTACGATAAGATGTTAGACCTGATCGAGTCTAATATTGTAATAGAAAAGGATGAACTTGCCGAACTGGTCAAGAGAAGTTTTATTCTCGATGAAAGGGCGTCCGCAGAGTATTTTAAGATCATCAATGAGAATCAGAGAACTCTCAGACAGTATATTGTAGAAAGAAAAGTCTGCCATGCATTGGCGGACTTTGCCTCAGGGGTGACAATGGCACAGGTTTCTGAGAAATACAATTACGAAGAGACCAGTCTTAGGAAAGCGATGATTACGTATGACAAAGAGCACAGATCTCCTAGTAAAATCAGAAAGGCTGGTTTCGAATGTCCTGAACCTATGTACCTCAAACAGATAGTGTCTGGTCAGATGGAGCAAGCAGATAATGAAAAAGGAAAAGAAAATGAAGCATATCTGAAGGAACTCACAGCATTGATTGATGAGAATATGCATCTGCGAGATTCACTTTCAAATGAACGTCGTAATGCACGCAGTCTAGGTAATAAAGCAGATATGAACACATTCAATAAAGATAAATATAATGAGTTCCTTGAGCTTGAAAATATTAGAGTAAGTTACGGATTTAGTGTAGAAGATATACTTGCCCTGCAGAGAGAGGCTGAGAAGACTGGAAAGCCACTGAGAGAGTTATGCAACAGAAAACTGGATACACTGTTCTTTGCAGACACATCGATGGATGAATATGATACTGGCTTCGACGAAATTGAAAGACTCGAATATCACAATACATATGAAATAAATACTGCTGAGGCATTTAATCTGTATTACAACGATGATGGATATGAAAATAGTGAAATAGATTATTTTGCCGAGGATGAGTCGGACTATTATGGTAATGACGATATTTCTGATTCTGAATTAGAAGACTACTTCGCTCGTGCTGACGAGGAGGATGATTATGACCCTGCAGATATGGATTTGTTTGTGAAATCAGATGAGTTTGCATAGATGTCAGTATGATTATCTTAGCGATATTGATATTCGGATTTATTGGGATAATTCTTCACCTCAGCTTTGCTGGTGCAGAGCCTGAGGTGAAGGTTGTCGGACTAACATTTTTCATCTCCTTATTTCTGGCGGGCCCTTTTTTCGCAGGTATAGTATCTATTCCAGCTCCGGTGCCAATGGATTCAGAAAACACAATTGAAGTTGTCTCGATAATTGTAGCGGTTGTATTTGCAGCTATTGCTTTGGGTATTTATAAGCTAATTGAATTATTAAAGTATCGTTTTGGGCAAAAGATATCGGATAAAAGAAAGAAATAAATAGTAAAAATGACAGCAGCTCTGCCGAGAATTATTCTCTGACAGAGCTGTTGATGTCGTTGGTATTTAAGGTATTTTATGGAAGGTTTTTATGAAGAAGTTTGTCGTATTTCGATTGACAAGTATAGAGTAACTCCCGCACCTTAATTGAAACTAAAGTAAGAAAAGAGATTCTACATGGCTTGATCTGTAGTCATAGGTCGAGCCTATTTCTTTGCAAAAAAAATGAAAGGGGGAGTGATCTAAATGACAGAAAATAATAAAAACGAAATGCTTAGGGTAATACTTTGCAAGCCCGGAGAGACAGCCGAAGTGGTCGAAATCGAAGACGAGCTTGAGTCAATGCAGGAGCTTGTCGGAGGTCTTATTGAGCCTTACGATCCGTTCTATTCGGAGACTGATCCGAGGTATGAGAATGTGATTCTGGTTTGCAATGAGGAGGGAAAGCTCAGGCAGTTGCCTCCAAGCAGGGCAATAGTTGATGAAGACGGACATGTGATGGATGTGATCGCAGGCCCGTTTTTTCTTTGCTACGCACCAATCGAGAGCGAAAGATTCCTATCGATGCCGCCTGATCTTGAAGAAGAATTCAGGAAGAAGTATGAACTTCCGGAGAGAATTTACCGTACTGATCAGGGCTTTGATGTGATCAAATTTGACCCGGGAAAAGCGGAAAAAGAACGTGGCTATGAAAGATAGGATGAAGCCCGGAAAAAGGCGGAGTGCGACGTTAAGCACATCTGCACTAAAACAGCAAGCACTGCATTCGTGGACACAACCACTACTGCGACCCTGGTGGCAAGCCCCCAGACCCCTGACTGACCGGAAAGGAAAAGTCTGTATCCACAGTGTGGCGCAGACAAATTGATCAATGAAAGGAGAGATACGAGTTGCGATGAAGAAAGGTAAAGAGAAGCATATCAGACTCAGCGAAGCAGAATGCGAAGATCTTCGAAGAAAAGCAGAAGGGGCGTGCATGACTGAGTCGGCTTTCATAAGACAGTTGATCGCAGGCTATGTCCCGGTACAGACTCCTGACGAAAGGTTTTTCAAATTCATGGATCTGATCATGGAACTCGCTGACAAGATTGATGCCGTTGCGTTGAAAGCAGATAACTCTGTTGACATGATCGCTTTGATGAGCGAAGCAAAGAAGTGGAGACTCATCGAGAATGCTCTCGAGATGGAGTTCCTAAGACCGAAGAGGAGAGAAGAGTAATGGCGGTGACAAAGATCTGGAAGATAAAAGGCAAAGCAGGATCACCGCTCACTTATGTTGCTAATCCTGAGAAGACTCAGAGACAATTCTCTGAGTCAGAGCAACAGGCACTTGCTGATGTCATAGCCTACGCTGCAAATGAGGACAAGACGGAGAAACTGTATTACACATCAGGGATAAACTGCACTGTTGAGTGTGCCAGGGATCAGTTCGATACTGTAAAGATGAGGTTCAGCAAGACAGATGGTATTGTTGCCTTCCATGCGTATCAGAGCTTCAAGGAGGGCGAGGTCACTCCCGATGAAGCTCATGCGATCGGAGTAGAACTGGCAAAGGAGATGTGGGGCAAAAGATTCCAGATCGTTGTGGCAACTCATGTGAACACAAAGTGCGTTCATAATCATATCGTGATCAATTCGGTTTCATTCGTTGATGGCAGGAAGTTCCATGACTGCCAGGATATGTACAAGCAGCTTCGTGATACGTCTGACAGGATATGTCTGGAGCACGGACTGTCGGTCGTCAAAGATCCGAAAGGGAAACGGGTCGGAACATATCTTTACAAGATGGAGCATGCAGGGATGCCGACAAGGTATAACGTGGCCAGGCAGGCGATCGATGAATCGGTAGCACTCAGCCTGACTATTGAAGAGTTCAAGTCTGAGCTTCGCAAGCGCGGCTACAGTTATCGCTTTGATCCGCAACGCAAGTACTGGACGATAACGCCGCCCGGCTGGAAGAAAGCGATCCGTATCCATCAGCTTGGAGAAGACTATACCAGGGAGAGCATTGAGCGGCGTATCTATGACAATGACCCGTCAGTAAGGACTGAAAGGATCAGACAAGGTTATAGGATGCCGAATCAGTACAACCTCCGAAGGCGCATCGACCGTATCATGGGGAGGAGCGGCCTTGAGAAACTATATCTGAGATACTGCTACGAACTTGGCTATCTCCCGAAGTACAGGCAGAACCCGACAAAACTTCATATAGTGCTGAAGGAAGATCTTCTGAAGTGTGACCAGTACTCAGAGCAGGCAAAACTGCTGTCGAAGTACCACGTTAACACTGACGAGGATCTTTCGCTGCTTATGGAGCGAATCGAGCAGCGGCTATCTGATGCAGCGTCAGAGAGAACTGAGCTTAAGAACAAGACAAGACGAGTCCTGCCTCAGACTGAGATCGATCGGGCAAGACAGGAGATGTTTGATAAGACAAGGGAGATCAGAGAACTGAGGAGAGAATTCAAAGTGTGTCAGCAGATCAAGGAACGCTCCGGTCATGTCAGGGACAACCTTGAGATCGTTGACAGAGACAGGCAACGCGAGAAGGCAAGGTAGTACCCTGATAAAAGTGTGCCTTCTCGGGGCGTATTTACTGCAAAATGCCTGGTCACGACCATGAAAAAATGAAGGCCATTTTAAAAAAGGATGTATGGGTCGATAAGCAGAAAAGACATGACAAAAACTCTGGTGACGACCAAGAAAAAGGAGGCTAAGGTGGCAAAGCGAGGATTGAGGGAAGAACGTGAGACTATCATACGCTTTGATGAATCCGATGGGCCTGTGAGCATCTACACATTCAACGCTGATCTGAAGAGAAGGCTTAAGGCATTTGCAAAGAAGTACCCCGATTTATGTATCAGAACAGCAGAAGATACTGAGTATGGCAGTATGACGTATGAACTGGAGAAAACAAGACTTCAAATCAGGTTTACTGCACCCTATAGCAAGGAAAGGCGAAAGAATGCCGGCGAATGTGTGAGGAGGAACAGAGCTTCAAAGGTTTCGGACAAATGATAAGCATAGGGCATAGATTTTTATGTAGAAGGGAGATGATGTGATGAATCCGGGAGGAGATGCAGCAGAACAAGTCGTAAGACTATCACTTGAAGGAGTAGAGGTCGCGGCAAAGATCTCAGGCAACGGCGCGAAGAACATCGCGCTTCTTTTATATGCGACTCTGAAGCAGGAGCAGAAGACGAAAGGCAAGGCAAGACTCACTTCCATGCTGAAATCCGGCAAGGAACTCAAGGTCTATACGATCACGAGCAAGGACCTTGCCAAGTTTTCGCAGGAGGCAAAGCGTTACGGCGTACTCTACTGCGTGCTGAAGGATAAGCAGAACAAGGATCCTAATGCAGCAGTGGATATTATCGCGAGAGCTGAGGATGCGAGCAAGATCCAGAGGATCACTGAGAGGTTCAAGCTCGCAACTGTGAACAGGGCTGATGTGTCACTGGATATCCAGAGGGACAAAGACAAGATGTTCCCGAAGGAAACTTCAGTGAAGGATGCTCTAAGAGGAGGCTCGGCGCTGAAAGGGCACACACCAGCCGCCGAAGAGCGCACCGTGACCGATGAACAGCGCACTGAATCTGGGCAGCCGAATCCTGAGCGGGGTCTTCCGCTAATGTATGACGAGGAGCCGAGAGAAGGGCGGCGCATCATGGGTGGACCGAAGAAAGAGGAACCCGAGATAAACCCCGCTTTGGCAAAGACAGAACGAGACCATCCGTCCGCGCCAAACTCAATGCAAGGATCCCGTACAAAGGCTATTTCTAGCAGATCCGAAAGACCATCAGTCAGGGAAAAGCTGGAAGGGTACAAGGCCGAAATCGCGAGAGCCAAGAAAGAGCGTGCGAGGGAACTTGCAGGAAGATCGGTCTCAAGAGGTATTGATGCAGCAATGGGTGCTGTGAAATCGGCAGCTGAGCCGGGAAGGGACAGGTAATATGGCAGAAAAAGAAGATATGAACATGACTATGAGTGAGGATGAATACTCTGAACTCAAAAGACAGGAGAAGGCTGAATTATTCGACCTTCTCTCCGATGCAACACAGAAGCTGCTTTCAGGCAGTAAGTTGAGAGAATACGCCGACAAACAGGCGCAGCTTTTCAATCACTCTGTATCCAATGTGCTGCTTATTATGGAGCAGGATCCGGATGCGACATGGGTACGCTCATATGATGACTGGCAGAAGGATGGCGTTCAGGTACTGAAAGGACAGGAGGGGATCAGGACTCTCGGCTCTTACAGATACCAGAAGAGCGATGGCACTCTGGGCATGGGCTCAAAGGTTGTCAGGATGTTCGATGTGAAGCAGACGGCAATCAAGGACTTTGATATAGAAGGACCGGGCAACAGGAAAGTGCCTGACGCGATAATGAACACATATCCCGCATCTGTGGAAGTGAAGGAACTGCCTGACGGAGAATACGCTCTTTATGATCCTGAGGACAAACTGATCAGAGTGAAAGAAGGACTCGAACCAAATGTAAAAGTGTTTGTTGTTGCAAGAGAACAGGCTATGCAGATCTTTACTGACGATGGGAGACTCCCTCGTGAGGAAGTGATGGACAAAGCAGAGATGGCAGCATATGTCGTGACCAGACACTATGGCTTCGATGCTCCTGAGATAGCCTTCGGCGAGATGAGTTCGACTTATCCTGGCAAAGAGGAGAAAGATGTCAGAGCAGAGCTTGGCAGTATCAAGTTTGCTGCTGACAGGATCGATGCCAGAGTGCAGGAAGCTATCGAACTAAGCCGTGGCAGCAGAGATGACAGGGATGCGAGGTAGATACCATGAGAAAAGTAAGAAAACTGGAGATAGATGAGTATGAGCAGGGCATTCTGATCAACGCTCTCAATCTCCTTCGCAACCAGCAGATCAGAGAGAAACGCCCCACTGATCCCGTCGATGAACTCATTATGAAGATCATCGAGCATGGCTCGAGGAATCTGATGGTTGCTGAGAAAGGGACTGACTACGGGTACGCAAGATAGCCGCAGAGATGATCTCGTTATTGCGGCAGCCGGAGTATTGCCGGTCGTGTGGATAGCGCTCAAGATAGCACCATACTGGAAAAGGAGTGTGTTTCTCCTTGTTACCAGATTTGATGAGATCTTTGCTGAGCCATTTAAGATACAGTGGACAGAGCATAGCCTTCAGGCTGTTTTTCTTTGCCTCTTTGTATACGCGATGGGAATAGGCATATGGCTGTCCACACGACGCAACTACCGGCGGGGTGAGGAGCACGGCTCAGCTAAGTGGGGCGATGCTGCAGTCGTGAACAGAAAGTACAGACAGCATCCTGCAAACATGAACAAGATCCTGACCCAAAATGTAAGGATCGGTTTCGATGCGCATAAGCACAGGAGAAATCTGAACGTACTGGTCATAGGAGGATCCGGCGCAGGAAAAACAAGATTTTATGTGAAGCCGAATATAATGCAGGCCAACTGCAGCATGGTGATATTAGATCCGAAAGGAGAAACTAAATTTAGCCATTTTTTAATACATTGATTCTAAGCAAACAGCTGCAGAAAGGAGTGTGCAAAAATGGCT
>JBGUIG010000055.1:0-22314 GCA_045112795.1 Anaerovoracaceae bacterium
TGTAATATGAGTTGGAAAGAATATGGTAACGCCATGTTCTTTGAGTGTCGTGAACAGCTCAAGCAGTTCGTCCCTGGAAAACGGATCCAGACCACTTGTCGGCTCATCCAGGATCAGAACCTCTGCTTTGTGGGAAAGAGCAAGTAGCAGGTTGAACTTTACCTTCATTCCTTCCGAAAGCTCTATGGGTTTCTTGTTCTCGTCTATCCCGAACAATTCCATATATTTCCGGTATGCAGTCTCGTCCCAATCGGGGTAAAAGCTTCTGGTAACCTCCACTATCTCGCTTATTTTCTTTCTCGGATACCAGCTGACAGTGCCGGTGGAATAACCGATTCTCTGTTTGATTTCCTTTTCATTGCCGGAAAGAGGCATGCCGAAGTATGAGATTTCTCCGCCGTCTGTATGGACCAGATTCAGCATTGATTTTATTGTTGTAGTTTTGCCGGCACCGTTCCGGCCGATGAAGCCGGTGATTTTGCCCTTTTCCAGTGAGAAGCTGACTTCCTTTAACCGGAAGGACGGATAAGTCTTGCATACATCCGTCAGTTCTACAATATTCATATCAGTTCCTTTCGCTTCGTTTTATCAACTTTATCCAATTTGTTTGATTGTTATGAATATTGTAAAAGTTGGTTGCCCTGCGGACAACCAACCAAAGATAACATATTATGTTGTTATTAGTTGCATCGCATTTGAGCCCTGTCATTTGTATGGATGCGTCATAAACGTGAAAATTATCGTTCTTGGTGCCGGAAAGGTCGGATCGGCCGGTCATTTCGCCGCGTTCTCGGCTCTTCCGAAATTGTTGCTGTCATTTGATATGCTTGCGGGCAGGCTTGAATTCTTCCCGATTCTGCTGCTGTTTGCAGGCACCACATGGAAGCGCTGAAATTACAACATCTGGCTTTATTCAACTGTTACTGATTTCGCAAGGTTCCTCGGCTTATCTACATCCAGTCCTTTTGCGACACTTGTGTAGTAACCGAGAAGCTGCAGAGGAATAACTGCCAGGCTTCCGGCAAAGTGCTCATCTGTTCTCGGAACGTAAATTGTAAAGTTCACATAGTCCTCAACATTGTAGTTCCCGTCACTCGTGACTCCCATGAGATAAGCGCCGCGCGCTCTGCACTCCTGCATGTTGCTTATGGTCTTCTCCAGCAGTTCCTCCTGAGTAAGAACACCTATGACCAGTATTCCTTTTTCTACCAGGCTGATAGTTCCGTGCTTGAGCTCACCTGCAGCATAGGCCTCACTGTGTATGTAACTGATTTCCTTCATTTTGAGGCTTCCCTCAAGGCTTACGGCATAATCGAGGCCTCTGCCAAGGAAGAATACATCATGCGCATTGGCATATTTTGCTGCAAACCACTGGATACGCATTTTGTCATCGAGCATACGGTTGATTTTATCAGGCAGAGTCTGCAGCTCTTCGATGTAATAGTTGTAATCTTTCTCATCCAGCTTCCCCTTTGCATCAGCCAGGGCAAGTGCGAGCGCGTACATACAGGCAAGCTGTGTGCTGTACGCCTTTGTTGTGGCAACAGCGATTTCCGGGCCGGCGAGTGTATACAGAACATTGTCAGCCTCTCTGGCTATAGTTGAGCCGACAACATTGACCACTGCCAGTGTTCTTACGCCATATTCTTTGGCAGCTCTTAGCGCAGCAAGCGTATCTGCTGTTTCACCTGACTGCGAGATGACGATAAAAAGGGCATCCTTATCAAGCAGGATCTTTTTGTATCTGAACTCAGAGGCAAGATCGACTTTGACCGGTATCTCTGCAATATCCTCAATCACATACTGCCCTACCATTCCTGCATGCCACGCAGATCCACATGCCGCAATATGAATCTCGGAGATACTTTCGAGCACATCCGGAGTCAGACCTGCAGCAGTCAGATCTATTCTTCCGTCCTTGATAACGCTGGCAATAGTGTCCCTTACAACTGCCGGCTGCTCATGAATCTCTTTCATCATGAAGTGCTCATATCCGCCCTTTTCTGCAGCCTCGGCATCCCATGTGATATGGGTGCTTTCCATTTCGACTTCATCACCGTTGAGGTCGAAGAAGTGAGCCTCTCCCGGAAGAAGTCTTACGGACTGAAGGTTATCGATATAATAGATATCCCTTGTGTACTTCAGAATCGCCGGCACATCTGAAGCCAGGAAAGTCTCTCCGCCAGTCACTCCTATGACCATAGGGCTGTCTTTTCTTGCGGCATATATTTCTCCGGGATAATCCTTGAATATAAGCGCAAGTGCATAGGATCCTCTTACACGCACCATCATCCTGTTGATAGCGTCTATTGGTCCGAGCTTATATTTTTTGTAGTAATAGTCTACCAGCTTAATAGCCACTTCAGTGTCTGTGGTACTGTAAAACGCGTAGCCATGTCCGAGGAGCTTGGTTTTGAGTTCTTCATAGTTCTCAATAATACCGTTATGAACTCCTACTACATCAGATTCCACCGGTCCTGATCCGGATCCGGTAGCATTTCCGCTGACATGCGGATGGGCATTGTTCTGACTCGGTTCTCCGTGTGTTGCCCATCTTGTATGTCCGATTCCGCATGTACCCGGAAGGTCATCTCCGTTATTGATTTTATCTGCAAGATTACGCAGTTTTCCTGTAGCTTTCACAACCTCCGCAAGTGATTCGCCATCTCTCACCGCAAGTCCGGCAGAATCATATCCTCTGTACTCGAGTTTAGAAAGACCTGCAAGCAGCACAGGCGCCGCCTGTTGCCTTCCCGTAAAACCAACTATTCCGCACATATTATTTCTCCTTTTTACACTTCAAAACCTGCAGTTATTTTACCATATTGACTAACCGCTTTGGTACTTGCAAACAATAGAAACTGCCGCTTTATTTATTGCGGCAGTCTCCTATCATATGTATTATCACTTTGTCTGAAATTATTCTTATGAAAGAGTCTTCAATATCCAGTCTACATCTCCTGTAGTCTTCAGCTTCTCAAGTACTTCAGGATTTTCCAGACATCCGGCTATTTTAGCAAGAAGATCAAGGTGTTCGTCACCGATTCCTGCGATACCGAATACGAGCTGTGCTTTCTCAGCTCCGAAATCCACGCCATCCGGGAACTGGACCATAGAGATAGCAGTCTTCTTTACGGTTCCCTTTGCCTGAGCGGTTCCGTGCGGAATAGCTATACCCATACCCATGTATGTACTTACCATGCGTTCTCTGTCCTGCATAGCATCTACATATGCAGGTTCTACAGCACCGCATGCTACCAGAAGTTCTCCTGCCTTCTGGATTGCTTCTTCCTTTGTAACGGAAGGCTGGTTCAGAAGGATGCTGTCCTTGACAATAACGTCTTTTCTTGTGCTCTTTTCAGCTGATTCAACAGCCTTTTCCACAGCGTCTTTTATATCTTCCTTAGCAGGAGCATCAAGAGTTGTCAGCTGCAGATAAAGTGCATCCAGTGCAGGGTCGTTCAGGAAGTTCTCGATAGTAACGAGCTGTGCCTGAGGAGCTGACTTTTTGGCTCTCTCCTGAAGAGTTGACTGAACTACCGCGATATCACAATCCGAAGGAATGTTGTCTACTGAAGTATTCTTTACTTCGATGTCAGGTCTTGCTGCCTTGATTCTGTTGCGGAACTTTGTTGCGCCCATTGCTGAAGAGCCCATTCCTGCGTCGCAGGCAAAGATGACCTTACGGACAGATTCTGACTTGCTTACATTAGTTATTCCCTTTGCCTGAGCTTTTCTGTCTGCTACTTCAGCCTTAGCCGCATCGATTGACTCAGTGGTGTTTGTAGCTTTGATGATAACAGAAGCGATAGCAAATGAAACTGCTGCTGCGATTGCTACTCCGATAAAGATCAGGAGCATCTTGTTCTTAGGTGCCATAGCCATGAAAGCGATGATCGATCCCGGCGAAGCAGGTCCTTTCAATCCGCATCCGGTGACGAGGAACCATGTGATTGCGCAGATGTTTCCTACGATAGGTGCAATGATAACTACCGGGTTCATCAGCACATACGGGAAGTAGATCTCATGGATTCCGCCCAGGAAGTGGATGATGATAGCTCCTGGAGCTGAGTCCTTGGTTGCCTTGTCCTTTGCAAATGCCCAGTAAGCCAGCAGTACGCCGAGTCCAGGGCCAGGGTTTGCTTCGAGCATGTACATGATTGACTGTCCTGCAGCCTTTACCTGCTCTGCACCAATCGGAGTGAAGATACCGTGGTTGATAGCGTTGTTCAGGAACAGCACTTTAGCAGGCTCGATGAAGATGGCTGCCAGAGGAAGCAGGTGGTGGTTGACCAGTACGTCTACACCTGCAGTAAGTACGCTCAGTATTATTGTCATTACCGGGCCGATTACGTAGTATCCGAAGATAGCAACGAGCATACCGATAATACCTACTGAGAAGTTGTTGATAAGCATTTCGAAGCCGGCAGGCATTCTGCTTTCCATGAAGCGGTCAAACTTTTTGATAATCCAGCCTGCAAAAGGTCCCATGACCATAGCGCCCATCAGCATAGGCTGTCCTTCAGTACCGCCAACACCGGCAATAGTTCCCATTACTGCAATGGCGCCCATTACGCCACCGCGGTCTCCGCCTACCATTCTTCCTCCTGTAAATGCTATCAGGGCAGGAAGCAGGTAAGAGAGCATGTATGGCTGAATGGATGCAAGCTGCTCATTTGGCAGCCATCCATCCGGAATAAATAAAGCTGTTATGAATCCCCATGCAATGAATGCACCAATGTTAGGCATTACCATGGCGGATAAAAATTTTCCGAAACGTTGTACTCCGCTTTTCATACGATTTTCCTCCATCCTAGATGAATAGTTTTAAACTGATTTCTGCAAAATTATTATCAGGACTGGGGATCATCGGGCCGGTTTGGATCTCAGGGTCCGGTCAGGCCGATGATTGTGTGAAAAACGGTACCGGAAGTATTGTTACTGTTTTAGATGACTTCCACATTATTCTCCCTGCATGCTGTCAGAAATGATTCCGGCAGATTGCCGTCGGAAATCACTGCATCCACATCTTTGAGGGAGGCGAATGAAAAGGTACTGTGTTTGCCTATTTTTGTGGAATCCATCAGTACGATGGTCTTATGCGCCTTACTGATCACAGTATTTTTAAGCAGAGATTCTTCATATACATTGCAGGCAAATCCGGATTCCTCATCGTAGGTAGTAACCCCGATAAATGCCAGATCAAAATTCATTTTCTGCAATTCTCTGATACTCTGTGATCCGCAGATACTCAGGCTATAACGGTTCAGCGAACCTCCCGGGATCAGGACCTGTGGTTTTTCCAGGCCTGCGAGCTCCATAGCACAGCTGACGCTGCTTGTTACGATCAGATTTGGCTGATCATCGAGTTCAGCCGCCAGCATTGTGGTCGTGCTTCCCGAGTCGAGAAAGAATGACGTGCCAGGCACAATCATTGCCTTCGCTTTCATGATGATGGTTTTTTTCGCGTCCACATTTCTAATGCTACGCCGGCTCATAAAATCGTCTGTGCCTACAACCACATCTACCGACCGGGCACCTCCGTGTATACGGACTATCCTCTTGTTATCGTCCAGATTCTTGAGATCTGTACGAAGAGTCATGTCCGAAACATTCGGAAATGCTTCTTTAAGCTGTGCGAAGGTAACCTCACCTTTTTCGTTGATCCATGCGACAATAGCGCTGCGTCTGCTTTCAACAGAATCCATACTTCCTCCTTCCGGGATCAGTCCCAGCATTCCCGGAAGAATACTGTACCGATCCACTATGCCGTAAAGTTCGCCAGAAGATATTCTTCTGCCTCAGGGCACCAAAGACCTTTGTGTGCGTCTACGATATCAGCAAGAGCAGTATATCTGTCATCTTCTTTTCCCTTTTCCCTGAGATCTGTCAGAGCGATAAGAGGCATATCGATGTGGTTATAGATAAGCTTCTTTCCGCCAGGGATCTTAGGAAGGTTAAGAATAGTCTCAGCTGCTGCGTTAAGCCCACCGATGTGTGTGATCATAACAGCCGGATTGATTCTTCCTGCTGCAGTCAGATCCAGACATTCGATCATGTCAGCTGTGTTTCCGCCGGTTGTTCCCATTACATGGGTTGAATTGTAATGAACATCATAGAGATTAATCTTGGCACCGAACTGAGTATCTGTCGGGCCTGCGAAGAAGTTCAGGCATCCATCTCTGCCGAGTACTCCGCTTGACTGTTCTACAACTGCAGCAACCGGTGTGTAGCACAGAACATCGTCAAAACCTGTTCCGCCAGTAAGGCCGCGAAGGTATGCAACCGGGTCATCCAACTCTCCCGTATTAACGAAATGAAGCTCGATTCCGTTCTCCTTTGCCTCTGCAGGCGGGAAGAGTTCTTCTGCTCTTTCAAGTCTGTCCTTGTTAACATCAGTGATAACGATCATGCCCGGACGTCTGTCGCAGTTCATGGCATAACTGAGAGCGCCAAGACCCATAGGACCTGCGCCTGCCATGATAGCAAGCTTTCCGCCTTCTTTGATACCCATCTCATGTGTGTAAACACCCATCTGAGTATGATATGCTGCGTGGAAAGCGCCAACGCTGCAGGAATACGGCTCTGCCAGAGATGCTTCATAGTAAGCACGGCCTTTATACTCCAGCATGCATCCGAGCTCCATTACTTCAGGAGGAATAACGCAATAAGTAGTATTTCCTCCGAAGAACTCATAGGAGTATCCAGGACTCCACATGGTTCCCTTGTAGTTGAGAGCCGGCTGAAGGGTAAATTTCATGCCTGGCTTGAACTTATCCTGATGTGCCTTGCCAACCTTTACTATGTCACCGGCCATCTCATGACCCATGATTGCAGGATGCTCAGCCACATCTTCGTGGACTCTCTTGTGATCCACGCCCAGGATGGCGCACTTGTAAGTGGACATGCAAACGGTGTCGGAAATTACCTTTACAAGGATTTCATCATCCCTGATTTCAGGAAGCTCGAACTCATCGAGACGCAGATCGTTTGCGGCGTGGAGTCTTACTGCTTTTGCTTTCATAAATACCTCCTTAATGATAATACATAAGAGTTGTTGTGTCGATAGCTACAAAGACGTATTTCTTATAATCAACTGTCGTTTCAACAGCTTGCCTTATTATAATAACAACAATTAACGTTTGTCAACTGTTATTTTAAAAGTTTTTGTGAAAAATCTATTTTTATTTCAACAACACGAGATTGTATGCACTAAAAAAGGAGCCCGAAGGCTCCCTCATGTTGTAGGAAATCTATTTCATGCAGCGCTGCATATTTCAGCACTGCCTCAAGTTCTCTTTACTGCTGCTTGTATCGTCAGGATCGCGGAAAGTATTTAATGCCAGTAGTGACCAGAATGCTATCGCAACCGTAAAGAGTGTAGCACTTAACCACGAGAACCTGACCGCTGGATTTCTGTTAAAGAACAGGAACGTAATAGCAAACATAACAAACAGAAATGCAGTCAGCAATATGCTTCCCTTTCTTCTGTATTTTAAAGTACCGCGGAGTGAAAGCAGACATATCGACAGCACCGAGAAAGATGCACTGATAATCCTGGCCTTATCGATGGCAAACAGGTGGAAGCAAAGCAAAACCGTAAGAATAGTAAAGCCTGCTATCGCAGTGAGATAAGGTGCTATAACATACCATTTTGAGTAAGGCGGATGTCCTCTCCTGACTTTATATCTGTGATAGAGATTTGTAACCAGGCACGCAATAAGGAACAGAATAAGGCCTATAACTACATTCATCACCAGACCATAGGCCCTTCGCAGGCTAAGATAATAATGACTTGTAGCCTCAAGCTCATCATTCATGACAGAAGCCGCGGAGTATTCAAAATCACTGGAGCCGAGGAATCTGCACTCTCCTTTTATTTCATCAGGAGACTGGCTTATTCCAATCCTGTGCGGTAATCAGATAGCATCCGTCCGGTACGGTTTCCTTAAGAATATCGCTGAACATAATATCATCCATAATATCTTCCAGTTCCGACCAAGTGTCATAGTCCCTGCAGACCACCCCTATTGCCAGTTCCTTGCTCAGAGGATCCTGATCAACCACAGTAAAAAATCCGGCATCTTCTTCGTAAGTGATGTCGTCAACATTAATTCTGTACTTTGTACCCTTGTCGTCAGCGATAATGTGCAGTAATAAATCTGACGAAGGATCGCCTGTGACAAACAGATAGCCTTCTTTCGCTTCTATCTTCTTACTGTATAGTTCATTCCACACCCCAGACTCAGATCTTTTCAAAGTAAGCCGAAGGCCGCCTTGTGTATGGTACTTAAGCAATTCACCCATCTGCCTTGCACTTACGGCTTCCGGATCGATGGCTGCAATCCTGGCCAGCTCTTCATCATCCGGAGAAGCCACAGCTATTCCGGAGCTTTTATAGTCAACGAAATAATTGCCGATACCTCCCAGGCCACCCCATACAAGCAGCCCGTTTCCAATCGCGAATGCGATACAAAGCACGGCCACAGCAATGACAATGGCTCTGAGCTTACCGCCCTTTTCAAGTACAGTACCGATCGTGGCGTACTCATCGCCTTCTTTCTTGTTGCTTCTGATATCATCGGGAAGAGGGTCATTTGAATGTTCTGAAAACTCTTTGTTCTGAGGAACGGGAACACCGGCTGCCGCACCAAGCAACGTGATATCAAGATTGAGCTGCCTGGCGCTGAGTTCTTTGTCCTCAGTCAGTTCTTCAGGCTCATTGTTTTTCATTACATTAAACCTCGATTATCTGATTAATCCTTCTGCAGTTCCAGTATCTCACTCCGTAATATCTGCGAGCGGAACGCAATGTCTGTCGTTGATTGCTTTGACCTTGTTCACACGATTTACGTATTTTTCCGCTGTAAAAGCATCTGTGTTCATCCAGACATTGACTATCTCTGCAGAGATAAGAGTGCCTATGATTTTGGCGCCAAGGCAAAGCACATTAGTGTCATTGTGCTGTCTTGAGAGTGCGGCACAAAGCGGATCCTGGCAGACTGCTGCATAAATACCGTTTATTTTATTAGCGATCATTGCGCTCCCGTAGCCTACACCATCTACAAATATTCCTCTGTCACATTCTCCCTTTGCGACAGCAAGAGCTGCAGGATATACATAGTCCGAAAGATCGGCGGCTTTTTCATCATATGTTCCAAAGTCAACGACCTCATGGCCCATGGCTTCAAGCTGATTTTTGATTTCATTTTTCATGCGTGTACCTGCATGATCATTTGCCATTGCGATTTTCATCCTGGAACCTCCTTGTGTAATATGTATTATTCAATATCCGCTTTAATAATATCATATGCAGTGTCAGGTTTTCACAGGAACAATCCATGATCAGGCTCCGGCTTCTTATTATTTTTTAAGACTTTCTGTTAATTTATTCTCTTTGATTAAATGTTTCATTGTAATAATATATATTTGTAGAAATATATTATAAATCAACACTGCGGCAGTCAACTTGCAAGGAGACCGTTCAAATGGATGAGATTGATAACAACAACACAATAAATCCTAAAACTACGGATGAGAATACAGTGGAGACACCTGACGCTTCCGCGAATGAGACTATGGATTTTTTTGAGCATGTTGAAGAAGAAACACCGAATGCTCCTGTAAGTGAGGAAATCCGCAAAAAGGCCAACAAGTATTTCCTTTCCAAAGTTCTGGTCAATTTCGTGCTGATTCTTGTGGGTGCAATTGCTGTTGCAATATTCCTAAGGCAGATGCAGATGCAGACCGCGATTGTCAAGCAGGAGGAAATAAGCTCTCTTGCTCTCGAAGAGACTGTCCAGACCCTTGAAGAAAATGCTGAGAATGTTAAGGTCCTGACCGAAATATATCATGACAGCAATCAGGACATTCTTGATGACATGTCTCAGCTGTTTTCCAGCGGCCTGTTTGATTCTCTGACAGATGCTGACAACAAGACACGGTCTAAGGTTTTTGGTGATCTGGTTGAAAGGTCCGGCATACAATATCTCTTCATTATGGGTATGGATGGAAAGATTGCTATTTCCGGAGAACCTTCACTTTTTGGTGTCAATCCTGCTGCCAGAGCCCTTATGACACAGGAGAATGTCAACGATATTATCAAGGGTTCAGTCAGAGCTGACGGAACTGTCGAACCTATCGAGGTAGGAAATCAGTACGGTTCATTCTATTTCTATTCAATGCCATATAAGTTTGGCGGCAAAGAATTCCGTCTGGTCCTCGGTGCTGACGCGTCTGTACTGGACGTACAGATTTCATCACTTAAGGATGTTTCTGTTGTACTGAGCCGCGCTGCTGTAGGCAAAGATGGTTTCATGTTTGCGGTCGATAAGGAAGACGGCACCTTTATCTATTATAAGAACGGAGAAGATATACTTACCGGACAGAGCGCCCGCAGTCTTGGGCTGACCGACGATGCCCTTCAGGATGGTTACAAGGGTGTGCAGACCATCAAGGGCGTCAGATATTACTGCGTTTCCAAGACATGCGGAGATAAAACAGTAGTCTGTGCAGTCGCTGACCAGAGTAAAATCGTCGCAAACGACAGGCACGTACTGTTCTGGTCCATAACAGGTTTTGTATTCGTTCTGCTGATCTGTCTGGCATACGCGGTCATCATAAGGAATAACTTTGTCCGTAACGCAATTAAAACTGACCGGTATATCCTCAACCCGAATTCACACAATCCTATATATTTTGACAAAACTGTTTTCACCAGAGTTCTGCCTCTTATGCTCACCGGCGTAATTGTCATGTTCGGCATCTCGTTCTATACACAGACCCTGCTTGAGATAACCGAAGGTGTAGAAAAATCCAATGTTGCTCTGAACGAGGTCTCCGGAAGATATGATGAGAGCCTGGATAATCGTAATGTTATTGAGAATTACTACAATAACCAGTTCCTCTCCAAGGCAAAGCTGATTTCCTTCCTCATAGAGGAGAACCCTGCTGTGCTTAATGCGAAGTCCGACAAGTATCACAGCTACTATGACAAAAGCGGAAACAGAGTGTTCCTCAAAGATGATGAGGGAAACACCCTTAAATCTGTTTCTTCATCATCCCGTCTGCAGGAACTCTGCGATGCAAATAATATTAACTCCGTCTACATTTTTGATGAAGACGGCCATACTATAGGAACGAATACTGACAACTGGTTTTTTACTATCAGCCACGATGAGGAAGCTCAGTCCTATCCTTTCCTGCAGGTTCTTGACGGCAGAAAAGAGAGCTATGTTCAGGAAGCAATGACTAACGATCTGGGTGAATCCACTCAGTTTATCGGTGTTGCTTTCAATTACTACACCAGGAAGAATGCCAACGGTGACACAGTTTATGTATCACGGTTTGAATATGATAATTCTGAAGATAAGGACTCAATCACACATCATACGTCAATGGTTCAGATTGGCCTTGACAGCGATACATCCGGTAAGCTTCTTGACTCGACTGATGTAAGCAATGTGCTCTCGACCAATATGCTGTCCGGAGGCGCTATAGTAATGTTTGACACAAGTGAAGACCATCTCTGTGTATACTCACCGGTTGAAGTCAGCATCGGCAAATCAGCCAAAGAGCTTGGTGTTTCAGATAATGCTTTCACCGGGGCAAACTACTATGGATTCTCAAGAGTCAATGATATTGATTATTTCACATGTTTCCAGTACAGAGAGGGTTATTTCATCGGAACAGCCCTGCCAAAAGCTGAAATGTATAAAGCCCGCACTATGATTGCTTTAGTCACAGCTCTTATCAGTTTACTGGTTGTTATTATTCTGTCTGGTACTGTTACTCTCACATCCAAAGAAGAAGAGTCGCTGTACGCAACCATGAGTGAAGCTCAATCCAAGAAGGGCCTTGACTCAGCAATATTTAATATAATTCTTCCATCCGGGCGACAGTCAACGACCACCAGAGCAGCATCAAGATGGGACAACAAAAGAGTCCCTTGGTCAGATAAAAGTCCTGAGCAGAAGCTCTTTACACTTATAGGAATTGTTGCCGCACTGCTGATGTTATATATACTCATTGCAATCGTCAACGCAAAAGTCTTATATGAAGAAGACTCAATTATCAGATATATTATCGGCGGTGCATGGGACAGAGGGACTAACATATTCGCATTCAGTTCATGTGCAATGGTGCTGATAACGATATTCCTCGGTGTTGCTCTGATCAGGGTACCGATAAGACTGATAACTGCTCTGCTCGGAGCCAGAGGCGAAACAATCGGCCATCTGCTTCTCTCCGTAATCAAATACGGAGGCGCGCTGTTCGGATTGTTCTACTGCCTGTATCTTCTGGGAATAGATTCTTCAAGACTGCTGGCCAGTGCAGGAATCCTGTCTCTTATCATTGGTCTTGGCGCACAGAGCCTGATCAAAGATATTCTTGCCGGAATCTTCATAGTATTTGAAGGTGAATTCCGTGTAGGAGATATCGTTACAATCAATGGTTATCGCGGAACCGTAATGGATATCGGCTTACGTACTACCAAAATACTCGGTTCAGATGACAGTAATATCAAGATTTTCAACAACAGTGAAATCTCAGGCATTCTGAATATGACACAGCAGGCTTCGTATGCTTTCACTAAGATTTGCATAGAATACGGCCAGGATCTTGAATACGTAGAAGAAGTTCTCGCGAAAGAGCTTCCTCGCCTCCATGCTGATAATCCAAAGTTTGTGGAAGGCCCTACATACCTTGGTGTTTCAGCGCTCCAGGACAGCGGAGTCGAGCTTCTTGTACTCAGCCTGTGTGCTGAATCAGATGTCAAAACACTTACACGTTACCTCAACAGGGAGCTTCTGCAGATATTCTACAAATACGATATCAACGTTCCGTTCCCTAATATTACGCTGTCAACTCTGAATACTGACGACCGCAAAAAGGTTGAGGATTACGTAAGGCCAAATAAAAACGACGGTATTTTTGAAGATTAATCAATGATTACAGTTTAAGCGGTGAAGACCAATGAAGAAACATTTTAAACATATAGCGATTATCCTGTGTATGATGCTTATTGCATCATTTGCTGCCTGCTCAACCGATACTGATGTCGCTTCTTCCGATAATATAGACTTATCAGGCCCACCCGAGACGGAGACTGTCAGACTTGCTCTGACACCTTCGGGCCATGTCTTTAACGCAATTGCTGAAAAAGAAGGATATCTTGAAGAAGAAGGTATCAAGGTTGAATGTATAGAGATAGAAGATGACTCGGAAGTACTTGATGGTCTTACGACCGGAGTGGTTGATGTCGCTTCGAATCAGGGAACGAATCTTCCTCTCCAGCATATCTCCGAAGGCCAGGATCTGACCATATTCGGCGGATACATGCTTACGGGCTGCATGCCTGTCTTTTCCAAGGTCGATACCAAATGGACAGGAATTAAAGATATGATCGGCAAGACTATGGCATGTGAGCCAAACCTCTACGCTTTGACAGGACCTCTTCTCGATATGGGATACGATCCTCTTAAAGACGTCAAGTGGCTGCCTTGTGATTCTCAGGAAGAACGTATTAAGGCTGTTAAGGAGGGCAAAGCGGATTTTGGTCTGGTCGGAACGTTTCTCAACTATGACATCAACAATGATCCGGACCTCAAGGTTCTGACCTACGCAAGTGATGTTCTCCCGAATTACTCCTGCTGCAGAGTTGAAGCTGCAACTTCATGGGTCAATGAGAATCCGAATACGGTCAAGGCTCTGCTCAAGGCATGGATCCGCGCTATGTCCTACTACGATTCTCATCACGATGAAACCATTGCTCTGGTTTCTGAGACAACAGGGAAGGATGAAGCTTATATCAGAGCCTACATGGATAATCCTCATTTCGACCTGAACATAGGACCAATGAAAAGCTCTGTTGTAAGAGCCTGGGATTACATGAACCGCCTCGGTCTTCTGGATAAAAATGCTCAGAAAATTGATATCAATGATCATATCAACGTAGATATATACAAAGCGGCACTCGATGAGTGCCAGTCGCAGTACGGCCGTGAAAATCCGAGCTTCTACGAAAAAATGCAGGGACAGTTTGCAAAGTACAACAAGTAATCCTGCCGGTTCTGCACTATTTCTTATATGTATTCAGGACAATGAAAAAGCGCCATCTGACAAAACGATGTTAAGTCAGATGGCGTATTTTGTTATGTGCGGAAAACGGCAGTGTGGAGCTGCGGATTTGCCTTTACAGGAATTTGTCTTTGTCTATGACATACAGATCAGCTGAATGTTTATTAGCTGCAATCTGCTCTTCGGTCAGAGATCTCATAACCTTGGCAGGTCTTCCGAACGCAAGCGATCCGTCAGGGATAATTTTGCCCTCTGTCACCAGTGAGCCGGCGCCTATTATACAGTTGCTGCCTATCACAGCATTATCCATGATAATTGTTCCCATGCCTATGAGAGTATTGTCACCGATAGTGCATCCATGAATAAGGCACTGATGTCCGATAGTTACATCATTTCCGATGACTACCGCCCCACCGTGTGCGACATGAACCATGGACAGATCCTGAATGTTGGTTCTCTCGCCGATTGTTATGCTCTCTGCATCAACATCTCCGCTTCTGAGCACCGCATTGTACCAGACGCTGCTGTCCTTTCCGATTGTAATAAGGTCTCCGACCAGTTTAGCTCCGTCAGCTATGTATACTGTATTATCTATTTTCATAAAATCTGTCTGCCGGTTCCGGAAATGGTTTAGTTGGATGCCGCTGCTGCAAATACGATTGAGTAGAATTTCTCTTCAGCACTGGATCCTCTTGATGTAAGAACGATCGGAGCCTTAGCGCCAACAATCATTCCTGCCATCATACCGGTTCCGTCACCATTGTTGACCCATGCCTTACCGAGCATGTTGCCTGCTGCCATGCAAGGCATGACGAGTACGTCTGCTTCACCTGCAACGGGGCTGTCAAACTTCTTGAACTCAGCAATTTCTTTGAACAGAGCGATATCATAGGAAATCGGACCTTCTACTGTGCATCCGGTGATTTCGCCATTAACATTCATCTCCTTGAGTGCTGCAGCGTCAACAGACTCCTGAGCCTTAGGATTCAGAACCTCAGCTCCGCATACTACTGCAACCTTAGGATCCTCATAACCGAGTGCGTGAAGAACTTCTACCGCGTTGTTGATAATCTTAACCTTCTGCTCAAGAGTAGGCTGGAGAAGCATTCCTCCGTCTGTAAGGACAACCACCTTATGATACTTAGGTACCTGGAAAAGTCCAACGTGTGACATAATCTTGCCAACCTGAAGACCGGTTTCTTTGTTAACTACCTGTCTCAGAAGATCAGCTGTCTGCATGCGGCCCTTCATCAGGAAGTCTCCCTCGCCTTCTCTGATAAGGCGGACTGCTGTCTTAGCCGCCTCAATATCATCATCCTCGTTGTAGATCTTGACATCGCCGAAATCAAAACCGTGTTCAGCGCAGATGCTCTTGATTTCGTCTTCTTTACCTACAAATACAGGTGCAACAATTCCTTCCTTGTATGCTTCATATACAGCGTCAAGTGAATGCTCATCATGTGCACAGCAGAGAACTATTCTCTTCTTGACAGGATTAGCCTTTACCAGTTCAGCCATTGCCTTAAAATCTTTAAGCATGTGTTTTGCCTCCTCATTTATTCTCAGTGCTTGTATTCCATAATCAGCGCGCTGCAGCTGTGTGATCTCCGCCCCTCAGTTCAGCTGCGCTAATCAGCCAGTGTTTATTTTATCACATTATCTGTAATACCGAAATACGGCAAAGATGAGTGTTTTGTGAAGTAATATGCAATGAAAAGTCAAAGAAAGGTTGAAAAGTTTATAAAACGTACTACAATTACGTTTGGGGGTTTTAAACCCCGTTATGAACTGCCGTCAGACGGATACTTCAGGTATTGACAAGTGACGGTTCCCCTAATCAATTTATAAGGAGATGTTATTATCATGAGCAAAATTACTGAGAGATTTTTCAGGTACATTTCTGTAGATACTCAGTCCTCCGAGGAAAGCGACACATTCCCAAGCACTGAAAAGCAGTTCAAGCTGTGCAGAATGCTCGCAGACGAGATGAAAGAAATGGGTGTCAGCAATGTACGTATGGATGAAGAGCACTGCTACGTTTACGGTGAAATACCTGCTAACACAGATACAGACCGTACACTCGGATTTATTTCCCATATGGACACTGCTCCGGGACCTTCAGGCGATGCAAGCAACGCAAGAATCGTTGAGAACTATGATGGCGGAGTTATCGCACTTAACGACAGTGTTTCACTCAGCCCTGCAGAATTTCCTGATTTGAAGAAATATATCGGACAGGATCTGATCGTTACCGACGGAGAGTCTCTTCTCGGTGCAGACGACAAGGCCGGAGTAACTGAAATCATGTCAATGGCAGAACGCCTTCTTTCCGATCCTACAATCAAGCATGGCAAAATCGCTCTTGGTTTCACACCTGATGAGGAAATCGGCTGCGGTACAGAGCACTTTGATGTTCCGGGATTTGATGTTGAATGTGCATACACAGTTGACGGCGGAGCAATCGGCGAAATCGAGTACGAAAACTTCAATGCTGCTACTGCTTTCATCACAATCAACGGCAAGGAAATTCACCCGGGCGAAGCTAAAGACAAGATGATCAACGCTTCCAGAGTTGCTGGTGAGTTCGACAGAATCCTTCCTCAGAATATGAGACCTGAGTACACTGAGGGTTATGATGGTTTCTTCCATCTCACCAAGCTTGTCGGAGGAGTAAGCTTTGCTGAAATGCAGTATCTGATCCGTGACCATGACGCTGCCCTCTTCCAGCAGAAGAAGGTTCTGATGCAGAGCGCTGCTGACTATATCAATGCAAAGTACGGCAACGTCCTCAAGCTGGAAATCAAGGATGCATACAGAAATATGAAAGAGCTGGTAGAGCCTCATATGTATCTGATAGATGATGCCAAAGCAGCTTTCAAGGCTTGCGATGTTGAACCTAAAGTCATTGCAATCCGCGGAGGTACAGACGGAGCTATGCTTTCATACAAGGGTCTTCCTTGTCCGAACCTCTCAACAGGCGGCCACAATTTCCACAGCAACACAGAATATATTCCTGTTCAGTCGCTCGAAAAGATGGTAGACGTACTTGTTGAAATCGCAAGAGTAAAATAGTGACATCGAAAAACCGCGGATGTGTATCCACATACGCGGTTTTTTAATTTGCTGATTATTTTCAATTTGCTGAATATTATCTGTTTGCTTACTATTTTGACTTCAGCTTCCCGCCGACGACAGTCAGCAGATAAGCTGCAAATATTACACATCCCATTGCTATCTTACCGGCAGTAGTCGCAATAGGTGCTGCAATGTATCCGAGCATAGGAATATGCAGAACCATCTTTCCGATTATATTGCTGTAGGTGACCGGATCCATGTCATTCTGAGGGTTGGCATCACCTTTGGTGATGACTTCACCGTCTGCGATGTGGTTCTCGACGACTCTGTGAGTAACAGGCGTGTTGCCGCCATCTGTAGTATTGAATACAATCACATCTCCCGGGTCAAGTGTGGATGGCTCAGTCTGTGCAGAATAGATCATGCTTCCTACAGGAATTGCAGGCTCCATACTGCCCGAAACCACAACGTACTGGTCGATTCCGGCAAAGCGTGGAACTGTAAGGCCGAGACATGCCGCAATAGCAACGATCAGAAGAAGTGTTCCGATAAAACTGAGAAATCTTCCGAATGCTCTTCCGCCATGGAATTCGGGCTTGCCGTCTCTCATTGCTTTGGCTTCTTTGCGGGCACGTTTTTTCTCTTCTTCGGTCTGATCCCAGATGCCCAGACTGTCGTCATCTTCCGGAACACTGTTCCTTGCAGCACGGCCTCCGGCCGGTTTTGTGCTGACAGCAGGCTCAGGTTTTCTCACCTCAGGTGCTGCTTCAACAGGCCTGACTGCTTTTTCCAGTGCCTCTCTGTCCTCTCTGCTGTATTCGTTTTTGTGTCTCTCTACTCTGCTCATTAGCCGTTCCTCCCGGGATGATCGGCGCTAGTCTTCTTTGAGAGTTTCAGGCCCAAAGCTCTCAGGAAGAAGCTGTCCGAGTGTCCATTCTCTGTAATCTGATTCGGATTTTGCGGATATTACCGTCATCTGATCCGGATCAGCAAAGTCTCTCATCACCTGTCTGCATACTCCGCAAGGGGTGCAGTAATCCTGTTTTAAAATATCTCCGGCATCACTTGAATTCAGGCCGCCTACGATTGCAATAGACACTATTCTGCGCTCGCCTTGTGCCGCAGAGTGAAAGATAGCGTTCCTCTCAGCGCATATCGTATTTGAAAGAAGTGAACTTTCAACGTTGACGCCGGTATAGATTTTTCCGGATGACATTAGCACTGCCGCTGCAACATTGTAATGAGAATACGGGGCATACGAATTCCTGAGGATATTCATCGCGGCACTTATCATTGCCGCTTTGACCTCATCAGTCAGATCACTGCCCCGTTGTGGTGCAGGTGTGACCTGTAAAATTTTTTCTTCTGTCTCCTGAATGGTATACATCAGTTTTTTCCTGTTCTTTCTGATTATCTGCTGTTTATGGATGGCCGGGCAGGTCAGCCGGCAGATCAGAATTCGAATCTGCGGTTATCTTTGTCAACAAGACCTGTCTCAACTGTGCAGCTGTATCCGGATCTTGCGAAATAGTTTGCGAGAAGTTCAGTAAAGTCCTTCATTGCTGCTTTGACTTCTTCGAGATTGACATCGCTGAATCCGTCGATCGGGTACAGAACGCCGGCTGTCTTCTCAGTCATCTTGCCTACTTCGCTCTGTCTCCAGGTCCAGCGGCGTGTTCTGACTTCATGGCCGGAAACATATACGACCTCACCGTCTTCAGGGTTGTCAAACTCGTCTTCTGCTGCTCCGAACGGTCTGAATGTGTCCTCGGATGTTGCAGGTCTTACTTCAAGCCCTGTATCTGCGGCACCTCTTCCGGTACCGTCCGGGCGTACAAATGTATACAGGTCATGCGCACCGATAGGCAGTTTGTACTTGAGTGAAATAGCATTGCCAAGATCTACTGCAGGGTTGATTTCAGGCATGCCCTTACCCTTAGCAATGCGGTCCATAAGTGCCTCTGCTGCACATGCATATCTGTTAGGATTTATTCCAAGCGCGCGGAATGCCTCGCGATAAGGAACAACACACGGGTCATTCTTTGCTTTGTTGCCGCTTTCCTCGAAATACTTTCTTACGGATTCTGCATTCTCTTCCAGCATTCTGGTAATAGCAGGAACATCTTTTGAGTTATCTATACCCGTAACAGCTACTACTCCGACAACAAATGTAGGCAGCTTGTCAAAAACCTCTTTGCTTACTTCATAAAACATTATGTTTCCTCCTTCTCCTGTCAATAACCCCTCCCGTATATTGTACATCGTGACGCCTGAATAATCTACATCTTGTATGACAATGAGGGAATCCTTTTTTCTGCCGTCTGCAGGCACTTCTGTCTTATGCAAAACAGCGGCTGAGAACAATTCCCGGCCGCTGTTATGTAATCGTTGAAACTTGTATGTTATTATGCGAGTGCTTCGTTGAGTGCTGCTGTCAGAGCGTCTCCGTCAAGTCCGTGAACCTGTGCAGCTGCTTCGATAGACTCACCCTGGGAAGCAGGGCATCCGATGCACATCATGCCGTTAGCAAAGAATGTACGAACCAGTTCCGGGTGCTCACTGATAACATCACCGATAATCATATCCTTAGTAATCATTTCTGTATCTCCTTTCATGACTGCCCTGTAAAGTGCAGCTGTCTTCAGATCGCGCGGTTAATTCAGCGCACGTTGTATTCCACCGCATATACTACAACCCTCAGTGAAGGTTGTCAAGCAATATTCCTATTTGAATGGTAGGAAATAGCAAAACTTTCATGTTGCGGTATTACAGTGCTGCTTTGATTGCAGCGAGGAATTCATCAAACTCCTCGAAAGCAGGATACTGCGGGTAGTCAGCCTTGATCTTCTCAGTTGTCCTGAACAGGAAGCCTGCTTTGCTTGCTTCAATCATCTCGAGATCATTGTAGCTGTCGCCTGCAGCGATTGTGTCAAATCCTATTGACTGCAGTCCTCTTACGGTTGTCAGTTTGGAATGCTCACATCTCATGCGGACATCAGCAATGTATCCCTCTTCATCAATAACCAGCTCATTGCAGAAGATTGTCGGCCAGTCCAGCTTCTTCATCAGAGGCTGGGCAAACTGTGAGAAAGTATCACTCAGTACAATAACCTGAGTTTCGGTGCGGAGTTCGTCAAGAAATTCTTTTGCGCCGGGAAGAGGATCAATTCTCGCGATTGTATTCTGAACATCCTTAAGTTTAAGGCCGTGTTCTCTGAGTATTCCCATTCTCCACTTCATTAATTTGTCATAATCAGGCTCATCCCTGGTCGTTCTTCTGAGTTCAGGAATACCGCTCTCTTCACTGAAAGCAATCCATATTTCCGGTACCAGTACACCTTCCATATCCAGACATACAACGTTCATTATCTATACCTCCTCGTTATTATCTTTAATCTATTGGGAATCCGAAATAGAATTCCGGATTGTCCCTGCTGCCGGCTGCCATTGACTGCAGTCTGCGTTTACCG
The DNA here is from genome assembly GCA_045112795.1 of Anaerovoracaceae bacterium. Classification (GTDB taxonomy): domain Bacteria; phylum Bacillota; class Clostridia; order Peptostreptococcales; family Anaerovoracaceae; genus Crickella. The sequence continues at coordinate 20,625 of JBGUIG010000055.1, forward strand.
GTCTGGGTCAAAGCCGGCATCCTTGCCGCAATTTTATCCGCTCCGTAATAAGCCGCAAGCTGTTCAGCAAGTTCAAAATGAATTTCTTCTGAAAAAGCACTCAGCATAGGATTGACGATATATTCCGCTGCAGTAAGTATTCCTTCCTCACAGGCAGAAACCGCGCATATTGCGTCGCCTCCGTTTATGACCAGAAGCCCGTTTCCTTCCAGGCTTTCTGCTCTGATGAGATCAAGCATCGGTCCGCTCATGCTTACGTGAGCTATATCCCGCAGAAATGCTTCCCGATACATATTATACTCTGAAGCTGCAGCACTTTTCACTCTGAACTCAGGCTCAAATGCATCAAAATCATCATCCTCGCCCAGTATGAACTCTTCGGCTTCATCGTCATCTCCCGGACATATGCTGATCACATCTGCGAAGCAGCTTTGCCCGTACCCCAGATCTCTGTAGAATCCGATGAGACTGTCCCCGGCAGGTGAGACCAGTGAAATGCTTCCGAGCCCTTCGGTCTGAGGTGCGCCTTCAATGGATATCATGCTGCCTCTTGCGCCGGTTACGACCGACCTTACGTAGCCGGTAAGCCTTCCGCCAAGGCCCAGGCCCCTGTATTCAGGATCCGTACAAACGGCGTAAGAAACGTACACAGGTGTGCCGTCAAGGTCTCCGCAGCGGTAACGGGTCAGGGCTGAAACAACTTTCCTTTCATCATTGCAGATTACATAGCCTGTTATATCTTCGCCGAACAGGCTGTAGACATAATCTACATAGCCAGGTTCATCACCGAACACCCTGCACCACAGGTCGCGAAGTCCTTCATATTTGCTGTCCGTGTCGGCTGTTTCTATAATAAATTTCTGAATTGGCATTATTTCTGATTGTTTTCACATGCGCCCTTAGCACATTTTCTGAAGCAGAATTACTTCTCGCGTGCAAAATACTTCATCAGAAGGATGTCTGGGTGATAGCTTTCTTTGGCTTTTCTGAGGCCCTCGATTCCCATATCCTCCTCGCGGTTGAAAGCGGCAATTTCAGGCAGCTCTGAATGGATCATTCTCGCAAACTCGCGATTGACCATTGTGTAAGCTCCCTCTACGCCCGGCAGTGCTTTTTCAAAATGAACGTCAAAGACTTCATTGTCAAGTTTGGTGCCGGCTGTAAAAGCAACAGGTTCGCCGTTCTGATACAGCAGTCCTCCGATAAAGCCAAGTTCTTCATAGTGCGTAAACATCTCTTCGATCGCGCCGGCCTCAGCGGCAAGATCAGGATCGTTTTTCTCTTTGTAGAATTCATCTACGAAAGCCCGGGCATCTGCTATAGATGACAGCCTGTAACCGTTATTACTCGGAATACCGCCTTCATCACAGGCGACACCGCTGCCCGATGTAAAGCATCCGCAGGAATCCGCAGCTATTCTGTGGAATTCCCACTGCCCATTTCGTTCGAAGTGTTTGATGTGATTACGCTTTGATGACAGATGGCGGCCAGGCAGGTTGCAGAGCTTATCTACAGAATAAATATAGTCTGCATTGTCTCTGTCCTCAGAAATCTCAAATCTGTCCCCGTATAGCGGAAGAAATTCTTCCAGCGTCTTGTCTGTAAGTCCTCTGATGACAAGCTTGTCCCCCTTTGAATGAGCTTCTTCGAGCAGGAGCTCAATTGAAGGAACCGGGTCACCGTCCCCTTT
>JBGUIG010000056.1:0-4444 GCA_045112795.1 Anaerovoracaceae bacterium
GCCAAAACAGCAATCGTCTTCATGGCTGACGGAATGGAAATGTGTGAATGCCTTCTGACTGTGGATATACTCAGAAGAGCAAAAGTAAACGTAATAACTGCTTCGGTAATGGGGCATAAGAAAATAGTAACATCTCATCAGGTAATGGTGTATGCTGATGAGGTAGCTGAAGATGTAGATTTCGGTTCAGCTGACATAGTCATTCTGCCGGGCGGCAGAGTTGGTACTGAGAACCTGCAGAAGAATGAAGTGGTTAAGACTCAGGTGCCGAAATTCGCAGCTGACCCCGACAAGTTTGTGGCGGCTATATGCGCTGCACCAAGCATTCTGGCAGATTTCGGACTTCTTGAAGACAAGAAAGCAACCTGCCATCCGGACTTTGGGAAAGCTATTCCAAACCTGACGCAGGACAGCGTAACTGTTGACGGCAACATTATCACCGGACAGGCACTTGGCGCAACCACAGAATTTGCGCTTTGCCTTGCTGCATTGCTTGCGGGACAGGAGACTGCAGACGCAATTGCAAGATCGATCTGCTGGAAACACTGATCACAACGAATACGTAATATACAAACAATCCCAAACGAACCAATCAAGGATCGGAAGGTAATAGACATTCAAATGGAAGACAACAAGAATCAGATTAATTACAGAAAAATAAAAGAAGAGGCTGAGGAGCTTGCAAGACTCGCGGCTGAGCAGCTTGCTGAGGAAGAAAAGGCCGAGATTGCCGCTAAGGCGGAGAAAAAGGCCGCTGTTTCAGCCAGTCAGCCAGCCAATAAGTCGACAGGACTCGGACTTGGTCTGGTAGAAGCATCTGACCAGACTTCGGGCAGTTCAACCGGTCTGACAGCTGAGGACTATGCCGGGGATATGACAGGCGTGACTACCGGCCTGCAGGATGACCAGCCCGTGGTTCAGCCATCAGAAGCTTCTAATCAGCAAAAACAGCCTAAGAAGCCTGGCAAACAGCCTAATAAGAAAAAAGCCTCCGGCAAGGGCGGTAATGGCTCTAAACCAGCCAAGAAGCGCAAACGCCGGAATCAGAATGGAATACTTTACTTTATCCTTATCGGCCTGATTGGTATAGTTGCGGCGACAGCATGGATCATCGGCGATGCCGGTAAGGCTAAACAGGCAGAAATCAGTAAAGCAGATGCTGAAATCATCGCCCAGGGTACTCAGGCGATTTCGGAAGTCAAGATCCCTGAAGTAAGGACCAGAGAAAATGTTTCCAACAACTTCCACGTAATTTCGCATCGCGGCTATCCGTCCAAAGCTGAGGAGCATTCTTTCGAAGGCTATGATCTGGCTCTGGATGCCGGAACAATGTACATCGAGCAGGATATAGTCACTTCAGCAGACGGAACCCTTTACGTTTCTCATGATGACACTGCCACGCGACTGACCGGAAACAGCGGCAGATTCGCAGACATGACTGATGCAGAGATTGATGCTTTGACCACATACGGAGGCAACAAGATCCTCAGGCTTAGCGATGTCTTCGACAGATATGGCAAAACGGTTGGCTATGTAATTGAGCTGCGTGACAACAAAGACGCGACTATCGGCGCTTTTGAGAAGCTGATGGAACAGTACAACATGGCGGATAATGTCATTGTTCAGAGCTTTGAGGCAGATGTTCTCGAAACACTTGAGGAGAAATATCCGGATATGACTAAGATGTATCTGTGCAAGAATCCTGATGGACGCAGCCGCGGAATAGGTCTGGCCTGCGCAGATATTGTCTGCATCAACAAGTCTTACATGAATGAATTCGGCGCCAATTCCGTTCATAACAGCGGCAAGAAATTCGGTGTCTACACTCTTGATGCTGAAAACCATATCATGGAAGCGATCAGAATCGGCGTTGATTACTACTTCACCGATGATACCGCCAAAGCATTGTCACTCGAGAAACGCTACAGAAATGACTAGGAAAATGATTAAATCACCTAGGCGAGACAAATAACGTGCATTACTAGAGCAATGCATGTCGGGAATAATGCATAACGAGAATAATAACAGCAGAAAACGATTATTTATTATTGCAGGGGCAGTAGTGATACTGGCCCTGCTTCTTGTGTTGGCAGTAACTCTGAAGGGGACAGGGAGCAAAGCGCCGGATGGATCTGCGTCAGGACAGGCCGAGTCGGGTGTTGCGTCTGAAGTTTCAGGCGAAAGTGCTGCGGCTGACGGCGCTGAAGGTACTGACGGCGCGGAAAATGGCGATGACCTGCTTGTTACTTTGTTCTGCGCTTCTGACTATCAGATCGAAGAAGGCTGGGACACACCGGCTGAAAACCTCGGCGGAATAATGGATTCAGCGATTTCCGGCCTGAAGAGTGGCACAAATGATTCCAATGAGCAAATTGATGCTGTTATCATGTGCGGTGACTACACTAATGACCGTAAGCTGCACGACTACCAGCTAAGCCCTGAAGATTCGATCTCAGAGATTCGCGAAACCGCTAAATCCCGCATTTCCGGACTTGGTGACGATAACATAATATTTGTCCAGGGAAATCATGACGCTTTGACCGGATCGATAACGACCTCAGGACTGCATGAATTTGACGATTATCTTGTGTATGTCCTGAATACAGAGAACGATTTCCCATGGAAACAGGGCAAAGTAGCCGGGTCACTCAAGAAGGTCAAAGCTTCTTCGGCGAAACTGAAAGAATGCCTCGGAGAACTGGCTGCGAAGGGCGAAACAAGACCGGTCATCATCGCAGGACATGTGCCTTTGCACTTTACCGCAAGAACCTCGTCGAGACATTCGACCGGAGATAATCTGTATTCATCGCTGATTTTCGACGTCGTGAATGAAGCTGCGCATGATCTGGATATCGTTTACCTGTTCGGACATAATCATTCGAAAGGGTGGGACTGTTACCTTGGCGGCGGCAGCATTTACATGAGTGCGGGTGATAAAATCCTGATCCCGAGATTTGAGGAGACGGATATTAATACGGATAATTATTCGGAGGAGGCCCTGAATTTCACGTATCTCAACGCGGGATACACGGGTTATTACATGAATTGCGGACCGGAGGAGCTTGACAACGGAACCTGGCACGACTATGATGCTGCTGACACGGCGCTGACCGGCACGACAATTGAAATATATGGAGACCGGATGGTCATTACCAGATGGGACAAGGACGGGATCCACAATCTGAACGGAAAGGGCGAGGGCGACCCATACAAAGGTGGTATTGACGCTGGTCTGATACCGGAGAGTGAGTATAGAGACGTGGTAGCCGGATCACAGACTGTCACAAGAAAATAGCCATTAAAAAAGCCATTAAATAATGGACATAGAAATCGAATATAGAAATCGGACATAGATATCGGACATAGCGTTCGGATATAGTTACCCGGGAATAAGATCATGAGCGCTCGAGGAGCTGGTGAGGCTCGCAGCTAAGTGCGGCTGCGAGTTTTATTATGCTTTCGAAAGCGGCTTTGTTGATGTCTTTCTGGCGCTGTTCGTACTGCTGAATGGTGCGGACTGGTATTCCGCTGAGGGCTGCGAGCCGGCTCTGGCTGAGCCCGTTTTGCTGACGCAAAGCCTTAAGTCTTGTAACATTGCCTGATCCTTCAGCTGATTCTGAGATTGCCGATTCAATACGCGACTTAAATTCCTGATAGCTGTCTTCGTTCATGTGATCAGGCACTTTAAGATTGTCCATCCAGCTAAGACATTCAGAGATTTCACGGATTTCCCGGCTTCTCAGCTCATCGCAGACAGCAATCAGGTTCTTAACAGGCATAGCGCCGATGATGTCATGGAAAGGGCGCGCCGATTCCCACTGATAGGAAGCTAGTGCCCATCCTGCCCAGTATTCCTTAGTGCGGCCCGCGGTGTATCTGTAGCTGACCCTGTCAATCGTGATTCCACTGTCAGCAAGCACCTTATAAGCCAGCTCAACACCTGACATTCCTGCAATCACGCGGAAATCGCCGCGCCCGAACTGATCCGCCAGTCCGGTCGACATAAACAAATCGAAGAAAACCGCCGGATCCTGCCTCAGATCGCGCACCGCATAGTCCAGCATGTGCGCCATAGTGGTCCTCGCTTTATTCAAATACAGTTCGTTGTAAGCTTGAAGCATAATAAGCAATCTGTGATTCTGACAAGTTCTGCCATATAAGTATTAATTCAAGTAAATGCCGGTAGATCCCATTAATATATCAGCCTCGGATCATAAGGCCGGATCCGCTCGCTGACAATCTGTGAGACATAGAGTTCCCGGCTGCGGTCTTTTTCCGGCTGTCTGTTAATTCGTGCAAAGCGCTGGATAGCTGTGCGCTGACGTGCGCTTGCGGCAGGGTATGTGTCTGCGCTCCAGGCTATTTCGTATCCGTTGAAGAGAACCCGGTCGAAAGCGCGGTTGCTTTTGAGCACAAACTGGCGGCCGGTGTCACTCAGTCTGAT
>JBGUIG010000057.1:0-4401 GCA_045112795.1 Anaerovoracaceae bacterium
AATCAGACCTTATAGAGATGCTTTCAGAACGCTCAGATTACACAGTGGAAGAAGGCGAACCGGCACCTGCAGTCTATGAGAATGATAAACTGATCGGTGAGTTGAAAAGATAGAAGTCAAAAGAAAGGCAAAAGCATATATTGAGTTTTTGGGGAGAGGAACAATGAGGGAGCATATAAAAAGACGTAATAGTATCTTTGTGCTGATGACATTAGTGTTGATTATAACTATGACAGCATGTGAAAAGAAAGAACAGAGCACCGGAGAAGTTAATGGAGCTGAAAACCCGTCTGCTGAATTGAGTCAGAATGATTTGGATGCATTGTTACAGCAGGTAGCTGACAATGAGGTGCAAAAGGATTATGAGAAATATATGCCTGATAAAGCTTTTGCCAATGCAGAAGTGTTCGGTATTGACAGAGATGGGGATTCCGGTAAAGCCTATGTGTATCTTAATTATTCAGAATATGTTGCACTAAAGGGGAAGGCATATGAAATGTCCGGAGGCTCGGGTGAAGCGATCATTAAGTTCAACTATTCCGAGAGCGGACCGGTGCTTAATGAAGTTGAGTGGAGCGCGGACGGAGACCTTCATGACGGCTGGCTCAAGGATAATTTTCCTGCAGAATACCTTAAGAAGGATAAGGCTTTTGAGGCATATGATGAGAAAGGCCGTAATGTACTTGCTATGATGTTACAAGATACGGTCGAGAAAGCGATGGGGGTTCCAGTCGAGCAGAACGATCTTCTCAGTATAGATACAGATAAGGAAACATACGAGATAGTCAAGGTGATCGAAAGCGGAGAAGGTGAGAACTATAAATTCGATACAGAGACATTGGAAAAGGGGAATCTAAGCGATCTGTAAAGCATTTTGTGCTGGCTATAACTATGAAGAGAAGTGTCTGGCGGAAAGGCACTATAGCTTCCAGTTAGTATGGGAAAACAAAAGGAGTGGGAATGAATTCAAAACGAATAGGATTTATACTGCTTGGCATAGCCTTGTTGATATCGCTTGGGTTCTGGCTGATAGCATGTCTGTTTGCATGCGGACAGTTGTACAATACCTATGACCTGTGGTTTTATCTTTCCGATGCGCCGGTAGCTGTATTCATAATAATTGTGCTGTTTGCCGGATCCATTGTGTCCTTCGTGGCGGCTATACGGGCAAAGAAAAAGAGTGACTGAATATGAAGATCGGAATCATATCTGACACACGCGGGTTACTCAGACCTGATGGACAAGCTGCAATTGTTTATCGACCAGCTTGAGGCAGGTGGGAATCTATGAGTGATACAGTTAAGAAACGCATAAGATAAAACTATATGTTGATGACCTGTCTTGATTATGAACTCTATGATACATAGGATGCTTTTATCGGTGTATGGCAGTAATGTTTCTGCAGGAGGTGAATGCATATGAATATTGAAAGAACCGGACGCTTCATCGCAGAACTTCGCAGGGATAAGCAGTTTACACAGGCACAACTGGCAGATGCCATACATGTTTCAGATAAGGCTGTCTCGCGCTGGGAGACTGGGAGAGGTTTTCCGGATATTGACAACCTGGAGGCTCTTTCCGAATGTCTGGATGTTTCAATCGCCGAACTCATCAAAGGGGAAAGGATCAATGAGCCGGTATCCGGAGATGAGCTGAATGATATAGCTTCAGATGGACTGTCGCTTACCAGAAGCCTTATTGCAAAAAGAAAGATTACGAGTACACTGCTGGGGTTCGTATTGGGACTGATAATAATCATTATTGCAGTGATACACATGATGAGTCCTGTATACATAAAGGATCAGGGCAACGCGCTGACCATAGAAGAACTAACGGATGGAAGTATCGTGGCCGTGCTGGACGAAAATGCCAGCGGTTATGATATTGACCGTTTCAAGGATCCGGACAGCGGCAGATCATTGGCATTTATAGGATGTTATCGCACGAGATGGGATCAGCTATCCGGGAAGAGTAGTGAAACCCTGGTGAGAATAGGGAATAAGAACGAAATAGATGAAGTGTATTATTACCCTGATGATGGCGGTGATGTATTGATTTATGGTGAGAAAGGAGCAACGGAAAACGGAGGAGTTGTGACTCTGCCAAGATTGGTCTATAACTACTGGCTGATAATAGGCGGCATACTGTCTGCTGCCGGGATCATACTATACCTGACCTGCCGCAAAAAATACTACGCAGAAAAGATACTGAATACAGTTCTTCTCCCAGTAGCCTTTACGATCAGCATTCCGCTCTGCCTGCTCGGAAGATTCGATGAAGTATATAATGCAAGTTACTACTTTACCGGAATACTGCTCCTGACAGTTGCAGTTTATATGGTGTTGAGAAGCGTCATATTACTCAAAAAAGGAAAATGCTAGCATATTATGACACTGCAGATGACAGGGAAGCCATTGTATATAATCAGGATCCTCGGCCGGGCAGCAGTGTACCGCAGGGAACAATGGTGGATATCTACTGAAGAATCTGAGTGACTGTGTCAGGAACAAGAGGAAACTGGATATCAGCTGGAAGTAAGACGCCGAAAGGAAGCCATTATTGCCCTGGTCTCTGAAAAGCCGAACGGGTACAGACGTTTGACTACACTTTTGACTACACTTAAGAACGGCGTGGCAAACCTCCTTTCATTTCAACGTTTTAAGGATCCGCCCTCTGTTCAAATCCCCCTCTCTCCGCCATCAACCCGTTGGAATTCCAACGGGTTTACGTTTTTCCAGAATAGGGAATTTGAGAACATTTGAGAACAAATTTTAAAAGCGCTCAACCCCAGTAATTGCAATGCTTAGCGGGCTTTTCAGGGCGCTTTTTCATTTTGACTTGAGAACAGATAAAATCGCTGTACCTCAGTATTTTCAAGCCAGAGCGGCTGCGATCATCTTGTTCTTTTCTTCGTCAGTATTTCTGTCATAAAGGTAGTTGTTGAGCGTTGTTTTTTCATCCATATGACCAACTATCTGCCTGACTGTATTCAGGTTGACACCTGCGCTCAAAAGGGCAGATACGAATGTCTTACGTGCTTTGTGCGCGCTGCGCTCCTCTATACCAAGATCACGACAGTACTGAGTGAAAGTTTTCTGTATGCTTGTGTAGGTGTTCAATGGCTTATCAGTAGGGCAGAAAATATAACCTTTCGTATCCATGCGATATTTCTCTCTTCGCTGCATGACTGTGTCGATTATTTCAAGAGCCTGTGGGACGAGAGGCACTTCTCTCTGACCGAATGTACCCTTGGTATCATCGATGATATCGCCATTTGAATATCTCACCATGCGGCGGACATGCAGAGTGTCTCCGTCAATATCCTCAAAGCGGAGAGCAGCTGCTTCTCCAACCCTTAGACCAGTATAGAACATGAATACTATTGCCAGCGGAACGAACTGCTGTACATAGTTCTTCCTTGCGTTAAATGCTTTCCATGCGTGCTCTATGATCAGTTGCTCCTCTTCCCGTGTAAAGACCTGCGTACTATCAGGCTTCTTGTACTCCGGTGTCAGGACTCTCTTGCGATCGATTTTGACGTGCCTGAAAGGATTGTCATCGATTATCTCAAGGTCCACGGCATATTCAAGTTCCTGCTTGATGATAAGAGAAAAGTTGCCGTACTGGTGCTTTCCCATATTGTATTCTTTGATCATCCTGTGTACCCAGACATCAATATCGATCTTCTTGAGTTTGCGTATTGGTACATCCACGATCTTGGAATTCTCATAATACCGCTGCCAGTCTTTTTTGATCCTCACAACGGTTGAGTAGGTCACATGGAGTTCCTTGTACTCGAGCCAGGAAGGATACAACCTCCTGAGTGTCATAGATCCGATAGGATCATCCTCTTCGGATTCATAGTAAGCACAGATCTGATCCTCGAGCTTTTCTCTTGTAGGTTTTACTATCTTCTTCCTACTTTTAACAGGATCAGGAAGATATGAATACCATCTTCCGTCTTTTCCCTGATAAACGGTGTAGCAGTGACGCGTTAGTATTATATTCCTCCTTGCGTTACGCATTTCTTCTTCCACACCCCTCAGGTCGATAGTACCATTCTTCTCGAGGAACGACAAGATTTCTTCAGAAGAGAAGGATGTCTGAGCCTGATTATTCTGTTGTATAGCATTGTTATTTGCCATGCTGAGGCATCCTCCTTTCTGCAGTAGTCGTTTTGAGGCTGTTGTATCCTCTTTGGCTTGAACCTTGTTCCTAACTGTCGCTCTTTGAGCCTCTTTGCAGAATCTGTTTAGTGTCAATCTTCTTTGGAACGATATAATATTTTTCGATCTCACATCGCAGATATCTCCAGGCTTTAGTTTCTTTCAGGATCTCGATTATCTCATCAGGGTTGCCCATCCTGAATGCAATATCGTCGATCTTGTCTGCAAGTTCACT
>JBGUIG010000058.1:0-38701 GCA_045112795.1 Anaerovoracaceae bacterium
TAAGCCATTTATTATTCAATAGTTATTACACGGTCCACACTTTACTTTTATGCGAGAGGAGGCAAAGGCAATTCCTCCCCCACTTACAGAAGAGAGGGTATCCTTGCCTAATAATTGATGAAGAAAATGACTGAATACTCTATATGGAGACAATGAATTAAGATGATTGAGAAACCTGAAATGTATAAATATGAAACCCATTGTCATACTTCGCCGGTGAGTAAATGCGGGAAGGCTACTGTATCAGATTCAGTGCAGTTTTATAAACAGTATGGCTATGATGGCATCTTCATAACAAATCACTTCCTTGATGGAAATATAAATCCAAAGGCGAGGGAGCTACCTTATTGTGAGCAGATAGATTATTATTTCTCTGATTTCGAAGAGGGTGTCAGGATAGGAAATGACATTGGATTAAAGGTATTTCCGGGAGTTGAATTATCATATAAAGGTACAGACTTTCTGATTTATGGGTTAGATAAGAACTGGTACAAGGCACATCCGGAGATCCTTGACATGGGCAAAACTGAGGAACTTGCACTGATGGCCGAAGAGGGCGCGTTTATCATTCAGGCGCATCCTTACAGAGAGGCACATTATATAGACCATATAAGATTATTCCCGAGATCTGTTCATGGAGCGGAAGTGATCAACAGTAATCAGGCGTGGATATCTAATGAAATGGCTGGAATATATGCTGATAAGTATGATCTGCTGAAAACTGCCGGATCAGATAATCATTGGGGACAAGATATATTTTCAAGATTAAGGGAAAAGGGGTTTCGGCCTGAAATCGCGGGAATGTGCTGTGACGTAGAACTTGAAACTGTCCATGACTATATTAAGTGCGTACAAAACGGAACAATGAAGATTTTCCTGATGAATGAAAATAAGGAAGCTATACAGGTGGATGTGTAAGTGTTACCGCGCCATTATATATTGGTTTCCTATATTAATAACAATCATAAGAGTTCTGGCTTCACATTTACAATGGAGCCTTCCTCACGCAGGAGCCAAGCATATGAATAGAAATACCCGACTGTATAATATCTTGCTGCCGATATGGCTGATTATATTCCTCCCGACTTGGCTGTGGCTGCTCCTGATACCAGCTAACTATCTGATCGACAGGGTAGTACTCAGGTGGAGTCTTGGAGATATGCCTGAAAAGGGCCTGTTCTGCAGGAATCATACCTGGAAAATCTGCCTTGCCGGGTTTGCGGGCGACTTTGCAGGAGCGGTTTTGCTTTTTGCACTGAATCAGCTCATGTACGGCCTGAACGATAACGTGAACTCATTTATCAGCAAAGCAGCTGACGGGATAATGTTCAATCCGTTTTCCAATGTTCTGTCGCTTATTATTGTAATCGTTGCAATAGTGCTATCCGCAGTGTGCATCTATAAACTGGACCAAAGCATATTGATCAGAACCGGGCTGGATATAGACCAGGCGAAGAAATCAGCAATCAGACTTGCAGTAATAACAGCTCCATATGTATACCTGATACCTTCAAAGTGGTTCTATTAATAATGGTGAGTAAACATGGCACAGTATACAGCAATCGATCGAAGAACTATGAAGGACTATAATGTAAATATCTGATTCCGGGAGGAGCAACAATGAGTGACTTTGAAATGACACCAAGTAAGCCTGAAAAAGATACAAGCACACCTGAAGAATTAATACTAGTGCCTTCTGCGCCCGAGGAGAAACCTGTGAGCGCTGATCTTGTTCTGGAGGCTGAAGATATCTTCAAAGCTGAAGAAATTACATTCGAAGGACAGGAAGAAGCTGAGAACAGGATTGCAGAAGCCATGTCAGCTTATGACAAAGCTATGGACCAGGCTGCTATAGAATAACAACTGTGGCTTATGGAAGAGATATAGTATCATCTCCAGATATACCAGAAATACATGTATCCGGTCATCACTGCAGCCAGTGTGTACGGGATACCTATTCTCATGAACTGACCGAATGAAACAGGATAGCCTTCTTTGCGCAGAAGACCTACCGCTGTGATATTTGCAGATGCGCCGATTGGAGTTAAACTTCCGCCCAGAGTCGCACCGGACAGAAGGCCGAAAAACAGAAGATACGGCTCCATTCCAAGCGAGGCTGTTACCGTTGCAAGAACAGGCAGCATAGTGGCTACATAAGGAATATTATCAACAAATGCGGATATCAGTACAGATCCCCAGACAATGATCGTATACAGGACGAAGATATTATCGCCGCCAAATTTAACTATAAGATCAGCAAAATCATCAATCACACCTACATTGGTAAGACCGCTGATGACGACAAACAGTCCGGCCAGAAGACCGAGAGTCTCATAATCGAGATTTTTGAACGCTGCGACGGCATCATCGGTCTGGTGCTCACTGATAGAGTCGATCAGAATCGTGATGACAGCCAATGTGCAGCATATAATACCATTAATCACTGCAGGCGTACCTGGTATGAAAGAAGCGGTGATAAGCGCTGCGACCATAAGGACAAGCATAACAGTCGGCACATAATCATTGACGACTGTTTTTTCAGTTGAAGAAACCGGCGTTTTGTCCTTGCGGAACAGGACCATCATAACTGGAATGGTAGCGGCAGCACCCAGCTCTACCGCAAAGAATATGCCCGGCTTGCCATTCATCCAGAAGAAATCCATGAAATTCATGTCCGCAAAGTCACCGAGCATGATTGATGTAGTATCGCCTACAAGCGTGGCGGCACCTTGCAGATTGGAAGAAACAGCAATCGAAAGGATCATGCCTACAGGATTTATTTTAAGTTTTTTGCATATGGCCATCCCGACAGGCGCTACCATCAGCACTGTTGCGACATTATCGATAAATGCGGAAATAACACCTGTAAAAACAGACATTAATATAGTTGCGCCTCTGACAGTGCCTGCCTTGCCGAGCAAAATGTCCGCAAGCAGGTTGGGCATGCGTGAATCAATGAAATAGTGGACGATTATCATTGTACCGGAAATCATCATCAGAACATTCCAGTTGATAGCGTCCGGCAGACTGTTAACCGGCACGATTCCGGCTGCAACAAAGATAACAGCGACCGCAAGAGCATAGAAAGGCTTGTATTTCGGCCGCGAAATCATAAGTATATACATTAAAACAAAAAGAACCAAAGCAGTTATTTTCATGCCAATCACCGTCTGTACATATCTAAAAAAAGACTAATATCACGTTAAATATTGTGATAATAGTCTTGCTGCTTAAAACGTATTCCGGGGATCCTCCCGTACTGACGGAATATGTTACGCTGCCGCGCCAGCTACTCCCTGATATCGTACATTTTTTGTAGCATATAATCATGGCATAGTCAAGAGAAGCAATTCCGGAAGAGCTCGTTGTCATAAGGTATGGTATTATAGTGGTAACCGCAGATTAACGCAAATAATCCCGGGCCTGTATAGATGGATCCCTCTTCATGAGCTCTGAACAAAAAGTGCAAAGGTGACATAGAAATGAGAACAATACTGAATGCCCGAAATGAACATATTAAACTTGATGCTTTTGACTGCGACTATATCAGTTTTGGAAATGGAAATGTTCCGCTGGTTATGCTGCCTGGCGTTGGAGATGGGTTCAAGACTGCCAGAGGTGTTGCGGTGCCGTTTGCGTTAATGTACAGGTGCTTCTCGAAGGATTTCAGGGTTTATGTATTCAGCAGACGAAACAATATGCCTGAAGGGTTTACGACTTCAGATATGGCGGATGATCTGAATGCTGTCATGGATGCTATCGGCATAGATGCAGCATATATCTTCGGCGTATCTCAGGGAGGTATGATTGCACAGCAGATGGCAATTCATTATCCTGATAAAGTAAAAGGTCTCATTCTTGCAGTGACAGCATCAAGGCCGAATAGTCTGATGAGGGAAACGCTGGAGTCCTGGCTTGAAATGGCAGATCGTGATGATTATAAGGGGATAATGCTGGACACTGCCGAAAGATCATATACGGGTGCATACCTTAAGCGCGGCAGACTGATGAATAAGGTTCTGGCATTTTTAAAGCCTAAAGACTATACGCGTTTCAGGATCCTCTGCAAGTCATGCCTTGATCATGATGTATATAATGAACTTAACAGAATCATGTGCCCTACATGGATAATCGGTGCACGACAGGACAGAGTACTTGGCGGTGAGGCATCACTTGAGCTAATGGAGAAAATCCCCGGCAGCCGGATGTATATGTATGAAGGGTATAGTCACGGAGTATATGAGCAGGCAAAAGATTTCAACAACAGAGTTATGAACTATCTGATGGAAGCAGTATTATGAAGGCGAATATGTTCGGTAATTCGAAGTTGTGGAGGGCAATATGAACGAAGAATGTTTAATATGCAGCGCCCCGCTGGAGTATCTCGAAAAAGATATCCTGATGGAATGCGAGATATGTCATAAAAAAGAAAACAGCAAGACGAGATGCATCAATGGCCATTACGTCTGTAATGAATGTCACACGCAGGGTTTAGACAGCATTGTCGGATTATCTCTGGAAGAAACATCCCGGAATCCTGTTGAGATTCTGGAGAAAATGATGAATCTGCCATTTTGCCATATGCATGGTCCTGAACATCATGTAATGGTTGGAGCTGCGCTTCTTACTGCATACAAAAACTCCGGAGGAGACATTGACCTCAAAGAAGCATTGATAGAGATGATGAATCGCGGAAAGAGTGTTCCGGGTGGATCGTGCGGATTCTGGGGTGCCTGCGGAGCAGGAATCAGTTCCGGAATGTTTGTCTCTATTATTTCAAACTCCACACCTTTGTCTGTAGAGCCTTTTGCTCTCTCGCATAAGATGACTTCCGAATCACTCAGAAAAATCGGAGAAATTGGCGGTCCGCGCTGCTGTAAGCGGGATTCCTTTATCTCGATTCTTGCCGCTGTAGATTTTGCAAGGGAGAATTTTGGCATAGAAATGGAACAACCGGGTGCTGTTGTCTGTAATTATTCAGCACAGAATAATCAATGCATTGGAAGGCGCTGCCCATTTTCAAAAGCAAACCAAATGCGGTAGAGCGTTCAGCATGTGGGGGAGTTGAAAAGCAGTATGGATTCAATCCGGGTCAAAGATAACATAATACGTAAGCGCATTGTTTTTAATGGATGGGTCCAGGGCGTTGGTTTCAGATACAGGGCAGTTCATGCAGCTTCCATGTATGGCGTGACCGGCTGGGTCAGGAATGATCCTTCCGGCTCTGTTACTATGGAGATACAAGGTACAGAAGAGCAGATAGATAAAGTGATTATTGCGATCGAACGTGGATTATACATAAAAATCGATCACATTGATGTCCGGAGTATTCCGGTAATCGAAAATGACAGGGCTTTCCGTGCTGTAGTATAGAATTCCGGACAGCAGAAAGGATTTTTTGAGATAATAGTTCTCTGCAATTCAGAAAACATCTGATAAGATGCTTAAACAGGTGACATTACAGCTGTTGTTGTATATAATAGTAAACTGTTGATAGCTAATTAACAATTAATTTTCGGCAATGTAATTTTCTTAATCACGGGAGGTCAGATTTGAAAGGCATTACAACAGAAAAAAGTCGTCTGCGCCACAAAGTGTTTACTGAAGTCGCCAGATTTGCATATGAAGGAGGAGGCCCTGAGGTCCTCGATGAACTCCCATACAAAATGGTCGACGTAGAAGATGACCCGTACAGACACTCAATGTTCCTTGAAAGAGCTATTGCAGGTGAGAGAATCAGAGTAGCAATGGGTATGGCAATAAGGCCGGTCAACGAACACACTCCGACATCCAAGGGCGTTGATGAAAGCATGATTGAAGAGAAATACTATGAGCCACCGCTTGTAGACATTATTCGTTTTGCATGCCACTGCTGCCCGGAGAAAAGGGTATACATAACTGATGGATGCCAGGGCTGTCTGGAACATCCATGCAGAGAGGTATGCCCTAAGAAATGCATATCTTATGACTCAAAGCTCGGCCGTAATGTTATTGACTCGGAAAAGTGCATCAAGTGCGGAATGTGCATGAAGGCATGTCAGTACAATGCCATAATCAGGCAGGAAAGACCGTGTGTACAGGCTTGCGGACTTGGCGCAATTGGTGAGGATGAGTATGGCCACGCAATGATAGATCAGGAGAAATGCGTATCCTGCGGTATGTGCCTCAACAGCTGCCCGTTTGCTGCTATTGTAGATAAGGGCCAGATTTATCAGACTATCAAGGCAATCCAGTCCGGTACACCTGTATATGCTATAGTCGCACCGGCTATAGCAGGACAGTTCGGCAAGAGCCTCACAGATACAAAAATGAAATCAGCTTTCGGAAAGCTGGGTTTTGCAGATGTAATGGAGGTTGCTATCGGAGCGGACCTCTGTACTATTGAAGAAGCGGAGCATTTCCTCAGAGAAGTGCCGTCAGAGCTTCCGTTCATGTGCACAAGCTGCTGCCCTGCATGGTCGATAATGGCTAAGACAGAATTCCCGGAATTTGCTGATACTGTATCCATGGCACTTACTCCGATGGTTCTGACAGCACGACTTGTCAAGAAAATGCATCCTGACTGCAAGATCGCATTCATCGGGCCGTGTCTTTCGAAAAAGCACGAAGCCAGCAGACACAGTGTTAAGAGCTACGTAGATTTCGTTCTGACATTTGAGGAACTTGCAGGAATGTTCGACGCAAAGAATGTCGATTTCTCAGAATGTGAGGAGGGCGAGCCTCTGAGGAAGGCCAGCAGTGATGGATTTGGCTTTGCCATCAGCGGCGGTGTAGCACAGGCTGTCGCAAATCATATCAAACGTATTGATCCTGAGCGTGAGGTCAAAATAGTTAAAGCAGAAGGCCTTGATGAATGCCTCAAAATGATGAGAAAGGCAGCAAAGGGCGAATATAATGGCTATCTGCTCGAGGGTATGGCATGTCCGGGAGGATGCATAGCCGGCGCCGGAACTCTGCAGCCTCTCAACAAGGCACAGTATGCTGTAGGAGTTGCACAGAAGGAGGCCCCTGTAGCCAATGCCATTGACAGCCAGTACGCTGATCTCCTCGCTGCTCTTGAACATATACAGGAGGAACTTGCTAAGCAGAAAGAGCAGGATGTTCCTGAACCTATCAACAAAGTGAAAATAGACATGCTCACTTACAAGTAAGGAGCAGTTGACTTGTGTGGTAGAATCTTAGAGGAAAAAACTGATTCATGTGCTGTGCCGTACACAGATCTGTGCAGTTAAATTATACTCAGGGAGGAAATCTTACAATGAATAAGAACAGACTTTTTGCTGTAATTACAGTACTTGTGCTGTGCGCTGCAATGCTTGCAGGATGCGGAAAATCTGAATTCGGACTGACTGAGAACACAGACAAACTCATGACAATCAACGCTGAAAATGCTGCCAAGGATTCCTACTTTATGGTAGGATCGCTGGAAGTCGGCGAAGGAGAGCAGATCAGCATCACAGGTGACCTGGAAAAGGGTACAGTCAAAGTAGAAATCGTCGCGGGACCTTCGGAGAGCGAAGAAGAAGTTCCGGACACAGAAGCTGAAGCAATCATCACTGCCAACATATCCGGTGCAGACGGTGCGTCAGGTACAGTAGATCCGGGTTCATACATGCTGAGAGCAACCTGCACAGAGAAGGCTACAGGTACTGTAGTTGTCGAAGTAACACCTGCACAGTAAACATGGTGCTGCTTGGATAGCCTGACAGCAACTATCTGAAATAACAGTATTCAAATAGGCTCCCGTTTCGGCGGGAGCCTTTGAAATTGCTTGTTTTTCCGGACTCAGCAATACTGGATTTTAGGGTAAAGTATTCTAACTTCGTGTATTTGAGAGTATATTTTGTTATATTATAAACTAAATATGGGTATAATTACGGATATTAATTATCTTAAGTATTATTTGAACTGATAAGGAGAAACATCTTTGAAACTGACGATAATGATTGCTTTGTATTCAGCAACAGTGCTTCTCGGCCTGGCGCTGCTGTACGGTCCGCTCAGAAGAGTTCTCGACCCGAAAAAACAGCATGCCGGAAGAGCTCTGTGGCCGCTGTTTCTGATGATGATTGTTTTTTCGTTTCCGATGATCGGTGCCCTTGTGCCGGATGGACCTGTTTGCTGGTTTTTCCAGAAGTGGGGAAACACAGCAATCGGATACATGATTTATTTCTTCAGCATGCTTCTTATAGTCCGTCTGATCGAGTTTGCTGTAAGGGCGGTACGGAGAATCAGGACGCACGAGAAACAGACTCCGTCGGTTGCGTACTGTGCACTTCTCATAATCATTCTGCTTGCAGGGACAATAGCTCTCAATGTGCTTGGATGGAAAACATCTCATGATGTCAGGACTACATTCTATGAAGTTCCTAAGGAAGTTCTCGGTCAGGAAGAGCCTCTTCGCATAGTCCTCATCGGCGATACACACATAGGAGTCAATTCATCACCTCAGCTGTACAAGGATATGGTTGACCGCATCAATGAACAGGACCCCGATCTGGTTCTCGTAGCAGGAGACATCGTAACGAGCTCCTTCGGAGCAATGAGAGATCCTGACGCATATTCGTCAGTTATCAGTCAGATACACGCTAAGAAGGGCAAATATGTCATTTACGGCAATCATGATGTAGACGAGCCGCTTCTTGGAGGCTTTACATATGTGGGCGCGGAAAACGCTCACAGAAATCCCGGTATGGAGAAGTTCATAGCGGACTGCGACTGGACGCTTCTCAGAGATGAAACAGTAAGACTGCCTGAGCTTAACAACCTGATTATTGCAGGCAGAAGAGATGAAAGCCGTCCGGGAGACGGGGTTAAGGTCAGGGCGACACTTGATGAACTGCTCAGCGGCGTTGATCCTGATGAACACATCCTGCTTCTGCAGCATGAGCCGTCAGATCTTAAGGAACTGGACAATTACGGTATAGACATGGCAGTCTCAGGCCACACGCATGACGGACAGATATTCCCGGGCAACATATTTACAAGGATCAAAGGCCCTCAGTCATACGGACTTAAGAAATGGGGCGATGCAACAGTCATCGTAACATCGGGTGTAGGTTATTACGGACCTCCGATCAGAGTCGCAACTATAAGTGAAATAGTAGTAATTGATGTTAAATAATCAAAGAAACGCTATAGAGGGGAAGGAACCGGACAATGAGTCAGAACAAACATGAAAAAAGAAAACTCTGGAAACAGAACGCGAAGGCAGTAGTCAAGAAACACTACATCATACTTGTCCTTCTGTGTCTTGTTTCTGTTTTCTATGGAACTGAATACAGTTATGTACAGGAACACAGCCAGACCACCTTTGATGTAATATCCGGCAAGGAAGTACTGGGACCGGGTACTGCTGTTACCATCGATGGCAAATCCCTCCTCGAAGTGGTCGAAGAGAAGCTCGGTGTAGATATTCCTGCTCTGAGAGACCAGAAGGAACAACAGATCGAAATGGCCGAGAAGACTGAGAGCAGTATCAATGACAAACTCACAGAAATCAAAGGCGGCAGCAGAGGAATCCTTTCGGGAGTAGCCAATTACTTTTCATCAGGTAAACTGGTTGACACTATTGTCAGTGCCGGCACATCGATATTTAAATCCCGCGAATTAGTAAGCATTCTTCTTGTACTGGCGAGTACACTGGTAACCATTTTTATATGGATTTTCCTCAAAAATGTATACGTTGCCGTGCTGCGAAGGATGTTTCTTGAAGCCAGGTTTTATGAAAAACTGCCGGCCTCACATGTTCTTCATTTCAGGATATACGGCAGATGGATAAGAGCTTCACTTGCGATGTTCCGTGCCAGTCTGTACGAGATACTGTGGTGGTTTACAATCATCGGCGGTGTCATTAAGAGGTATTCATATCTTATGGTTCCGTATATTATTGCGGAAAATCCGGATATCAAGGGCAAAGCGGCAATCAATCTGTCGCGCCGTATGATGTACGGACACAAGTGGGAAGCCTTCCTGATAGACGTCAGTTTCATCGGATGGCATATTCTGGGAATCCTGACTTTCGGAATTGCCGAGGCTTTATGGGTTGTTCCGTACAAAACGGCAACATTTACAGAATTTTACACCAGTCTTCGCAGTAAAGCGAAGGAAGAAGGTCTCGAAGGCGCTGACTATCTGAACGATACATATCTTTTCGAAAAAGCAGACAGAGAGCAGCTCGAAGAGGCTTATGTCGACATAGAAGCACACAAGCTGTACATTGATATACACAGAGTCACACTTTCACCGGTCAGAGCATTTTTCGCCAAAAACCTCGGCCTGTGGGTAGGCAACATGGAGGAAAAGAAAGAATATGACGCTGTAGACAACAAACGCCAGCAGATCGTTGAAGACAGAGCTGCTATCAAAGGAGAACTCTATCCTCACAGACTTAATCCTCTGTGGGCTGAAGACAGTTTCAAGGTGCTCCACAGCGCAAGATCGATACGTACATATACGATCTGGACTGTTATCATGGTATTTTTCATCTTCTCCTTCATCGGATGGAGCTGGGAAGTTTCTCTCCATCTTGTCAAGGACGGAGTTTTTGTCAACAGAGGTGTAATGCACGGACCTTGGCTGCCTGTATATGGCAGCGGCGTAGTGATGATCCTGCTTGTTCTCGCAAGATGGCGCCGCACACCGGTCACAGAGGCGATACTCACAATATTGCTGTGCGGCTTTGTCGAATATATGACATCATGGTATCTTGAGGCTGCCAAGGGCATGCGCTGGTGGGATTACACAGGATACTTCCTCAACCTGGACGGCAGAATCTGCGGAGAAGGACTGATGGTATTTGCCATCGGAGGAATGGCTGCAGTCTACCTCCTGGTACCGCTGATCGACACAACGCTTTCTCACTTTAACTATAAGGGTGTAGTAGCAGTTAGTCTGATACTTCTTGCAGTATTCTGCGTAGACTGGAGATACTCAAGCAAACACCCTAATGTAGGTGAGGGCATCACTGATTATGATGAGTATCAGAAGTCAGCTGTAGTGATGGAGTACGTAGAACCGGATGTGCCCGAAATCAGGCTGCTGGCATAGACAGGACGCGGGGTTAATGCTGTTTGCTATACAGATTTAAAGAAAATATGGATAGTGCGGATTGTATAATGTAGGCAGTTATACTATGGAGGTAACTGCTTACGAAAAAGAAACCTCGCAGAAAAAGAAAAATAATTGCTGTAATATTAGTCGAGCTGCTGCTTGTGGCGGCTTCCTGTGCCGGTATTTTCTTCTCATCCTGGAATAACATCATAAACAGGCGTACAGATGCTATCGAGGCTGATGTTACTGCGTTTGATGATATGGAGATTACGGATAACGGTGACAGCGCGTTTACAACTGCAAGTGAGCAGATCAAAGAAGAGGTCGAAGAGATCGTATGGACCACTGCAGAAACGACAAATTACAGAACAGGTCCTAACAAGACCTATGATAAAGCCGGGTCTCTGGTCAAAACCTCAGGCATGCTGAGAACGGGTGTGACCTACAATGACTGGAGCCGGGTTGTTATTGATAATGAGACTTACTACATAGCAAGCCACAATCTGACTACCGAAGCGCCTGTTGCTACTGAAGGAGGGCAGAAGGGCGAGTACCAGAAGTATGCCCTGTCGCTTTTCATGAATTACGGATGGGCAGCTTCAGAACTGGACCCTCTGATCAAGCTGTGGAACAGAGAATCAGGCTGGAACCCGAATTCACACAACAAGGGATCCGGAGCTCACGGTATTCCTCAGGCAGTACCTGCGAGCAAAATGGCTGCTTTCGGCAGTGATTATTACACGAATGGCTACACACAGATAAGGTGGGGCCTTAACTACATACGAAACAGATACGGTTCACCATCCCGCGCGTGGGCACACTTCTCATCCAGCGGATGGTACTGATCGGTTTTGAATTTAACAGGAGTCTTGTAATTTGAGAGAACACTTTTTTCTCTTTGCAGCAATAATATGGTGGATGATACTGTTTGTATCGTTCAACATGGACAGGAGCAGATACAGAAACTGCGCCTTCCTGTTTATGGCACTTGCGAATACTGTTCCGGCAATCTGTGACCTTGCCGGAAAATATGCGGCAAGGGCCTTTTTCATATGCATGCTTGTTATTATGCTTGCGATCATTATGGTCCCGGTATTCCTCATAGCAGACGGAATCCTGATGTACAGAAGAGAAGGCCACAGCCTGTCAAACATGCTGTCACTTCTGCTCGGACTGATAATACTTGTAGGTGAGGTGGCTACTCTTCTGATGCTGATAGGGCCTCTTTACGCGGGCAATGAGCACAGACTGGCGTATTTACTGTCGCAGGTGACAATACCTGCGGCTGTCGTAAGCATCACGGTTATTTACGGATCTGTCGCTTTCCTCATGTTCGTGTTTTACTCGGTATTTCTCATGATAATCCCGAGGCAGAGGGACTTTGACTATGTCATAATCCACGGTGCCGGTCTGCTGCAAGGTGACAAGGTTTCCAAACTGCTTGCTGACCGTCTCGACAAAGCTATTGAGATATACAGGATGGATCCGACTCCGCCGTATATGATACCTTCCGGCGGCAAGGGCGGGGATGAAACCGTCTCCGAGGCTGAGGCTATGGCGCAGTACCTGAGATGGCATGATATTCCTGATGAAAAGATCGTGCTTGAAGATCAGTCAAAAACCACATTTGAGAATCTCAGAAACTCAAGAGACATAATAGACAAGATGGGCGGGCGCAAGTATACTGCACTCGTTACAAGCAACTATCATGTGTATAGAGCTCTGAGGTACTGCAGGAAGATAGGATTCAAGTGCACAGGTGTAGGCAGTCATGTGGCACTCTATTACTGGCCAAGCGCACTTATACGTGAATGGGTCGCGATTCATGCAGAGAAGAAGCATCTTCTCATGTTTATTGTAGGATGGGCTCTGATAATGGCTTTGACATTCCTGCCGTTTTTCTAGCTAAGAAAAATGCAGGTTGTGCAGCAGGACTATTGAAAATGCATGTGTGAAAAATGACCGTCATAATATATAATATGGTACATAAAGGCAGGAAATAATTCATCCTGCCTTTTTTACAGAATGAGGGGCGGGGTGATGTTTACATCTCCTGTAATTCAAAGAATGTTGTATTACCTATAAGCAGGTATATCAGGAGGAATAGTAATGATATCAGTAATGGGCGCTGTTTTTTCAAGACTTATCGGCTCACTGTCGGTAATCCTTGTAATAGCCGGAATAGTTGGAGGCAGCGACTTATTAAGTAATATAGCGACCAGCAAGAGCAAGCTGGTGCACGCTCTGATGATCGGAGTGGCGGGCGGTTTCTTCGGCATATACGGAAACATATCCGGAATCGATGTGAACGGCGCTGTAGTTACAATCAGAGATATCGGGCCAATGCTGGCAGGATTCCTTGCGGGGCCGATAGCGGGAATTACCTCCGGCCTTATTGCCGGACTCCACAGATACACCATGGGAGGCATTACTGCTGAGGCATGTATTGTCGCAACCTGCCTGATCGGAATACTATGCGGCTGGGTCTCACGTGATCTTCAGGGGAAAATCTTCACTCCCGGATGGGCTTTTGTTGTAGGAGTCCTGATGGAAGGAATACATCTTCTGATTGTAATGATTATGGTAAAACCGGAATCTGTAGCTGAAGAAATCTGCCGCAAAATAGCTATTCCGTTCGTTCTGATCAATGCGACCGGATTCATGCTGCTGGTTTTCCTCATTAAGTATATCTGGAATCAGAAGCAGATGTCCGCTGAGAGAGGACGGCTCAAGGCAGAACTGGATGCCGCAGCAGTAATCCAGCATTCACTGCTGCCACCGATTAACGAGAAACGTCCCGGAAGAAGTGAAATAGCTCTTAATGCCTTCATGGAAGCAGCCAAGGAAGTCGGTGGGGATTTCTATGATTTCTTCTTCGTAGACAGAGAGAATCTGGCACTTGTTATCGCCGATGTATCCGGAAAAGGGATACCGGCTGCAATCTTCATGGCTAATGCCAAGCAGACTCTGCAGAACTGTATCCGGGACATCCCTGACCTCTCGGAAGCGGTTGCGGCAGCCAATAACAGTCTGTGTGAGCACAACGAAGGAGAGATGTTTGTTACAGCTTGGATCGGCGTCATAGAGCTTGGCAGCGGCAAAGTCAGATATGTCAATGCCGGGCACAATCCTCCTGTGCTGATCAGGGACCGCAAGGCATCATTCATCAGGAAAAAGGGCGGTGTCATCCTGGCGGGAATGGAGGATATGGCATACAAGGAAAATGTTCTCGAAATGAATGTCGGGGACAAACTGTTCCTGTATACAGACGGAATAACTGAGGCGGAGAACAGTTCGCATGAGCTGTACGGCGAGGACAGACTCATAAAATGCCTGAATCACGCGGGCGGCAGCAGTGTTGATAATGTGCTTGACATGGTAAGAGATGACATAGCCGGACATGTCAGCGGCCATGATCAGTTTGATGATATGACTATGATGTGCATCGAATACAGAGGCGCTTAGCCAATAAACTACAGAAAAGGAACTTAACGATTTGACACAGCAGGATATTAAGAGAATAAGAAAAAGAATAGATTCATCACTTGAAAATTTCAGCAGCATTTACGGCTGTTATGTGAACGGAGCAGGCGCTGTCGTAGCAATGATGGAAATGCCTGTTCTCGGTATGAATACAGAAGAAAAGGAAATGTACGCGGCAACTCTGAGGAAAGTGCAGTCGGGTACACAGGAGAGAAATCTCCTGGATATAGAGTTTACAGCAGAGCAGGTTGATAAGAGCGATGAGCACAGGCTTCTGATGGCGCTGAGGGATTCCGGTCTTAAGGACCGCGGCCTGAGAGAACTGCTGTATCAGAGAATAATTGAGAATTACAGAAATGACGGAGACAGCTATGTGATACTGCTGGCTTCGGACACGTATGATCTTAAGAGCAAGGATACCAGGGGCGGAGAATGGTCTGAAGAATCGACAGAGCAGTTTGCCTATTTCATCTGCGCTGTATGTCCGGTCAAAATGTCGAAAGCAGCGCTTCAGTATGATGCGGATGAGCAGGAATTCAAGGGGATTTCAACCGGCACGATCCTGTCGGCGCCTGACCTGGGATTCATGTTCCCGGTTCTCGATGACGGCGGAGCAGATATATACCGCACTTCATATTACTCTAAGAGCAGTTCGGATATTCACGATGAACTGATAGAGGCACTTTTTGCTTCTGAACATGTCCCGATGGCTGCCGATGTGCAGAAAGAGACATTCAACACTTCACTTGCTGACGCTCTGGGTAAAGAATGCAGCCTTGATCTTGTAACCGCACTGCAGGCAAGGATGTCAGCGATCGCTGAGGAGAGCAAGGATGACGATACTGTTATTGTACCTACTATTGCTCTTGAAGATGTGGAGGATATACTTGCGGACCGTGGCGTAACTGACGAAGGAATCGCTGAATTCCGCAAGACAATAGACGAACGCTTTGACGGCGAATCAGATTTCATGATCAACAACATCATTCAGAAGAGGTCATTCGAGCTAAGGACACCGGAGACCAAGATTGTGACTGCTGCGGACAGTGCTCTGAGACTCAGAACGAAGACTATTGATGGCATCACATACATTCTTGTGCCGGTCGGAGAGAGCGTGACTGTTAACGGTGTTGAGATTGCCGTTGAGATGGGCGAGCAGGAATAGGGCTTAGTTGACTTTTCAGATGCCAGAGGGGAATTAATATGCTGTATATAGTAAGACACGGACAGACTCACAAGAATAAACAGAAGCTGCTGCAGGGCAGAAGCGACTTTCCGCTGAATGAGGAAGGAGAGAAACAGGCCGCTGAAGTCAAAGTGAAACTGACTGATGCGGGGATACATCCTGCAATCGTTTATTCAAGTCCTCTTATCAGAGCTGTACAGACTGCGCAGATAATCGCAGATTCCTGTCAGGTAGTTATTGATGACAGGCTTATTGAGATGGATTACGGCCCTTATGAAGGCATGGATCTGACAGATCCGGCTCCTGAGGTCATGGCTTTTTTCATGGACTTCGCTGGCACTCCTGCACCGGACGGGATGGAGCAGCTTTCATCTGTTGTAGCAAGATCCGGGGAGTTTCTCGAAGATATCCGCGGGGAAGCGGCAGCTCATGATGTGGTCATCGCAACTCATGCCATAGCCATGAAGGGCCTGCTCGAATACATGACTCCCGGATCTAATGGTGGATACTGGTCAAAATACATAGGAAACTGCGATGTTTACGCGGCCGAGGCAGATGAAAACGGTTACGGCATCCCTTATCCATTCATCACTGGAAAGGCATCACCGGGAGTATAATACACCCGGCAGGGACGGTTTTAGCTGCAGATTTGCATCAGATTTTGTATCCGAAATGTAAAATTGCACTAAATTACAGACCTGATTTTGTTTATCTTGACAATGAAGTATATGAGTGATAACATACTTAAAGCACGCCGGTCAGGTATGGCGGCGATGCTTCAAACCGTTAATTTTTCAACGTTACTGAGTATTAAATAAGGAGTCCTGATGGCATTCAGTCTGATCCTTAGCATTATCATGATTATCAGCGAGCTTATTCTCAGCGTGCTTATACTTACAGGCACAGCAGAATAAGAAGCCTTAAGTTGAATCATGATATGCAGATGACCGGACTTGCCCAGGAACAAGGACAGTAAATGCAGACCCTACGATCAACTTCAGGTGATTGTAGGGTTTTTCTTTATATATCATATGTCCGTACGAAAGGAGCAATATTTTGAGATTAACAGGTGCAGATATTCTGATGGAATGCCTGCTCGAGCAGGACGTCGAAGCTATATTCGGCTATCCGGGAGGCACTATACTCAATGTCTATGATTCTCTCGTTAAATACAAGGACAGAATCAGGCATTATCTGACAGCGCATGAGCAGGGTGCTTCGCATGCTGCAGACGGCTACGCACGCAGCACAGGCAAAGTCGGAGTCGCTTTCTCCACATCCGGTCCGGGTGCAACCAACCTCACAACAGGCGTTGCAACCGCTTACATGGATTCATCCCCTGTAGTGTTCATTTCCTGCAACGTCAGTGAGAACCTCATCGGGAAGGATTCGTTCCAGGAAGTAGACAGCACTGGAATCATGCTTCCGATCACCAAGAGCAATTTCCAGATTACAGATGTCAACAAACTTGCAGATACAGTGCGCAAAGCCTTTGCTATCGCAAGAAGCGGACGTCCGGGACCTGTCTTCATCGACATTCTCAAGAATGTAACAGCTGAGACAGCTGAGTATGAATTCATCCCTCGCAGCAAGCACAAAGAAGCCGGCGTTATCAGCACTCTGTATGAGCGCAAAATGGCAGATTTCCAGATCCCATCAATCGACGAGGAGGATATAGACAAACTGGTTGAGATGATCGGCGAGTCTGAGAAACCTATGCTCATCTGCGGCGGCGGTGTAGTCAGAAGCAGAGCACACAAGGAATTCGAACATTTCTGCAATCTGATTGACGCTCCGACTGCAATCACAGTAATGGGCGGTGGCGGCATGCAGGGACGCAACCCGCATACCACGGGAATGATCGGAATGCACGGTTCACAGGCTTCCAACATAGCATGCGATAACTGCGACCTTCTGATTGCTGTAGGATGCAGATTCTCAGACCGTGTGGCCCTCGACCCTGAGTCTTTCGCTAAGCAGGCTAAGATTGTACACATCGACATCGACAGATCCGAGATCAACAAGAATGTCATGACAGATCACCACATCATCGGTGATGCCAAGGAAGTTCTCAGAATGCTCAATGAGAGACTGACTCAGCAGGATCACAGTGAATGGAAGAAATTCGTTTTCTCATACCCGACTGAGACTGTATATGAGGACGGCGGTGATACTCTCAATCCTAAACAGGTCTGCGATACGATCGCACGGATAATGCCTGAGGATACGATTGTAGCTACTGACGTAGGACAGCATCAGATGTGGGCGATACAGCATTTCCACTTTGACTATCCGGGACAGCTGATCACATCCGGCGGATTCGGAACTATGGGATTCGGTCTCGGAGCAGCTATTGGAGCCAAAGTCGGAAATCCTGACAAGATGGTCATACATGTTGCCGGAGACGGAAGCTTCCGCATGAACTGCAATGAGCTTTGCACTGAACAGTACTACGGAATTCCGATTATCACATTCATCTTCGACAACGGAACACTCGGAATGGTCCGCCAGTGGCAGAACCTTATATATAAGAAGAACTTCTCCGAGACCACACTCGACCGCGGACCGGACTTCGTCAAACTGGCAGAAGCGTACGGACTGCACGGATACAGAGTCAACAATCAGAAAGATCTCGAGGCCGCAATCCGAGAGGCACTGGAATGCGGAGAGGGCTGCGTTATTGACTGCATTCTCGACATGGACGAGATGGTTCGCCCGATGGTCGGAGGCGGCAGCCACATCACAGACTTTATGAAGATATAGGAGGGAGCAGGATATGGAAAACACCACTGAAGTCAGAAGACAGACCCTTGCTCTCCTCGTAGACAACGAGCCGGGCGTGCTGTCACAGATAGCAAGATTATTCTCCCGCAAAGGCTACAACATCGAGGCTTTCGCGGCAGGTCCTACAGAGAACCCGGGAACTTCCCGTATTACAATCGATGTACTCGCAGATGAGCCGCACACGGAGCTCCTCTGTAATCAGCTCCGCAAGCTTTACCCGATCCATTCGGTAAAGTGGCTGAACGCGGAGTCGTCAATATACCGTGAAATGATGATGGTCAAGGTCCGCGCAGAGTCGAGCGAACGCCGCAACGATATCATGCAGCTCGCTAACATATTCCGCGCGCAGATCATAGATGTATCGCTGCAGACGCTGACAATCGGCATATCCGGAGATGCGGACAAGCTGAACGGACTTCTCAATATTCTGAGCGAGTTCGATGTGCTCGAGATTGCGCGCACAGGCGTCGTCGCGATTGAAAGAGGTATTGCAACAATTAATGATAAATCAAAAGAAAGTGGGGAATTCAGCTATGGTAAAAATGTATTATGAGAAAGATTGTAACCTTGATGCACTTAACGGCAAGACTATCGCTATTATCGGATACGGTTCACAGGGACACGCACATGCTCTGAACCTCCGTGACTCCGGCTGCAAAGTAATCGTCGGACTCAGAAAGGGCGGAAAGTCCTGGCCTGTAGCAGAGAAGGACGGATTTGAAGTTTACACAGTAGCAGAAGCTGCTAAGAAAGCTGACATCGTTATGATTCTGATCAACGACGAAGTTCAGGCTGCAGTTTACAAGAGCGAGATCGCTCCTAACCTTGAGCCGGGCAACGCTATCGCTTTCGCACACGGCTTCAATATCAGATATAAGCAGATCGTAGCACCTGAAGGCGTTGACGTATTCATGGCAGCTCCTAAGGGCCCTGGCCACACAGTACGCAGCCAGTATGTTGCCGGCAAAGGCGTTCCTTGCCTCATTGCTGTTGAGCAGGATGCTACAGGCAAAGCATACGATATCGCTCTTGCATACATCGCAGGTATCGGCGGCGCACGTGCAGGAATCCTCGAGACAACAATGGACGAAGAGACTGAGACTGACCTGTTCGGTGAGCAGACAGTTCTCTGCGGCGGCGTAGTAGACCTGATGCAGTGCGGATTCGAAGTACTCGTTGAAGCAGGATACAAGCCTGAGAACGCTTACTTCGAGTGCATCCACGAGATGAAGCTGATCATCGACCTGATCAACAAGGGCGGCATCGCAGCAATGAATTACTCCATCTCCGACACAGCTGAGTTCGGTGAATACGTAAGCGGACCTCGCGTACTGCCTCATGATGAGATTAAGGCTAACATGAGAAAGGTTCTCTCTGACATTCAGGACGGAACATTCGCAGGAAAGTGGATCGCTGAGAACAAGAACGGCCGTACATTCTTCAACTCCAAGAGATCACAGCTTGCTAAGCACGAGATGGAAGTCGTAGGCAAGAAGCTCAGAGATGAGATGCTGTGGAAGAATGACAACGATCTGGATAATGCTTCCAACTAAAAATACGGCGTTGCCGTATGGTAGGAAGCATTGATCTCCGGAGGCTGGGCTCCTCCGATAAAGATGCTTCCAACTAATCGGAAAAGGCATTATCAAGTACTGATATGAAGAAGGAAGAAAGAAATGAATTCTGATCAGATTAAAAAGGGGGTGGACCGCGCGCCTAACAGGAGTCTCCTGTACGCGCTGGGGCTTACCGAAGAAGAGCAGAGACGCCCGATCATCGGTGTCGTCAGCTCATACAATGAAATCGTTCCGGGTCATATGAATCTGGATAAGATCGCTGATGCGGTCAAGGCGGGCGTACGCGCAGCGGGCGGCACCCCGGTACTGGTGCCGGCGATCGCCGTCTGCGACGGTATTGCCATGGGCCATGTGGGCATGAAGTACTCACTGGTTACCCGTGACCTGATCGCTGATTCGACAGAGGCACTGGCGATCGCCCATCAGTTCGACGGGCTCGTTATGATCCCGAACTGCGACAAGAACGTGCCCGGCCTCCTGATGGCCGCTGCGCGCGTCAATATCCCTACAATCTTCTGCGCCGGCGGACCTATGCTGGCAGGAAGACTGCCTGACGGGCGCCGTACATGCCTTTCGCATATGTTCGAGGCAGTAGGCGCGTACCACGCAGGAACATTAGACGAAGACGGCGTACAGACCTACGTAGAGAAAGCATGTCCGTCATGCGGCTCATGCTCAGGCATGTACACAGCAAATTCCATGAACTGCCTGACCGAAGCGATCGGTATGGCGCTTCCTGGCAACGGCACAATCCCTGCACCTTATTCAGCAAGGATCCGCCTGGCCAAAGCGACCGGAATGCAGATCATGAAACTTGTCGAAGCAGGCATCAGACCAAGCGACATCATGACACCTGCTGCTTTCCACAATGCTGAGACAGTAGATATGGCACTAGGATGCTCGACAAACACAATGCTGCATCTTCCGGCAATCGCACATGAGGCACATGCAGATGTCGACTTTGACATGGCCAACGAGATCAGCTCCAGGACACCGAACCTGTGCCATCTCGCACCTGCAGGCGACACATTCATGGAAGACCTTGACGATGCAGGCGGAGTATACGCTGTAATGAAGGAACTGACCAAGGGAGACCTGCTCGATCTGTCAGTAATGACAGTTACCGGCAGGACAATGGGTGAGAACATCGAGCACGCGGATAATCTCAACCCTGAGATCATCAGACCATTCGAAAATCCGTTCATGAAGACCGGCGGCATTGCTGTACTCAAGGGCAACCTGGCACCGGACGGCTGCGTAGTCAAGCAGGCAGCAGTCAAGGAGTCAATGCTTCAGCATGAGGGACCTGCAAGAGTATTCGATTCAGAAGAAGACGCTATCAAGGTCATCTACGCAGGAGAGATTAACCCTGGTGATGTAGTAGTCATCAGATATGAAGGCCCTAAGGGCGGACCGGGAATGAGAGAGATGCTGAACCCTACATCTGCTATCGCAGGCATGGGACTCGATGAATCAGTCGCTCTTATCACAGACGGCAGATTCTCAGGCGCTACAAGAGGCGCGTCCATCGGACACGTCAGCCCTGAAGCAGCGTCAGGCGGCAACATCGGACTTGTTCAGGAAGGTGATATCATCGCGATCGATATCATCAACAAGACAATCGAACTGAAAGTGTCCGATGAAGAACTCGCGGCAAGACGCGCTGCATGGGTATGCCCTGAGCCTAAGATCAAGACCGGATATCTCGCCAGATACGCTAAACTCGTAAGCTCCGCAGACAAGGGAGCTATTCTGGAATAGGCCACAGATATATTGCTCAGCGCATCTGTTGACAGAAATAGGGCGCACGCCTATTTCTCACGCAGATGCACACAGACTAGAGGTAATTATGGACCAGGTAAAAATTTTTGACACGACACTGAGAGACGGCGAGCAGTCACCGGGCTGCAGTATGAACCTGCAGGAGAAAATCGAGGTTGCTCACTGTCTTGAAAAACTGAAAGTTGACATTATAGAAGCCGGCTTTGCGATCGTATCACCGGGGGACTTTGAGTCCGTAAAGACTATCTCGGAGAATGTTAAAGAATGCACCGTTGCAAGCCTTGCGCGCTGCAATGTCAAGGACATTGACGCAGCTTGGGAGGCAGTCAAAGGAGCGGTGGATCCGAGGATCCATGTATTCATCGCGACTTCTCCGATACATATGGAGTACAAACTCAAGATGACCCCTGAGGAAGTTCTCGAGCAGGCCAGAGCAATGGTTTCCTACGCGAGAAAATACTGCTCCAATATCGAGTTCTCTGCAGAGGATGCGACTCGAAGCGACATCGAGTTTCTCAAGAAGATCACTGCTGTCGCTATCGAAAGCGGCGCAACGACCATCAACCTGCCTGACACAGTAGGTTATACGACACCTGACGAGATGGAATCGCTCATCAGAGACGTCAAGGAAAATGTCCGCGGGGCAGAGAAGGCAATCTTCTCGGTTCACTGCCACAATGACCTCGGCATGGCAACTGCAAATTCACTTGCAGGTGTCAAGGGCGGCGCAAGACAGATCGAATGCACCGTCAACGGACTCGGCGAGAGAGCAGGCAACACCTCAATGGAGGAAGTTGTAATGGCTCTGCGCACAAGACAGGACGAATTCAAGGCAGATACAGGAATCGATGCAACACAGATCCACCGCGCAAGCAAGACCGTTTACAACATCATCGGACAGACAGCGCCGATCAACAAGCCTATCGTAGGCAAAAATGCTTTTGCACACGAGGCAGGCATTCACCAGCACGGTGTCCTGGCCAACAAGAAGACATACGAGATCATGACACCGGAGTCAGTAGGACTTCACGTCAACAACATCGTTCTTGGCAAGCACTCAGGTCGCCACGCAGTAGGCAAGAGACTTGAAGAGCTGGGCTACACACTGACCAAAGAAGAGCTGAACAGCTGCTTTGAAGAATTCAAGGTCGTATGCGATAAGAAGAAAAACATCACAGACGCAGACCTTGAAGCCATAGCTACCCACCACACAACAGATATCTATACAGATACAGAAGACGGCTTCAAGCTCGACTGGTTCCAGGTTTCAACCAGCAATTTCACTACAGCCACCTGCACAGTCAGTCTGCTCAAGGACGGCGAGAAAATGCAGGATGTAGCTCTCGGAGACGGCCCGATCGACGCGGCATACAATGCAATCGATTCAATCACCAAGCCATCCGAACACAGCTTTGACATCTTCAACATCCACTCGATTTCCGAAGGCAAGGACACACTCGGAGACGTTACTGTCAAAGTAAACGCTCACAACCGCACATTTACAGGACGCGGACTCTCGACTGACATAATCGAGGCCAGCATCAACGCTTACCTCAAGGCAATCAACAAGCTGGCAGCTTATGACGCCAAGCTTGCAGCACAGAGTAAGGCAGCTGAAGCATAATAGGAGGGAAGTATTATGGGCATGACAATGACACAGAAGATTCTGGCCGCACATGCAGGACTTCCTGAAGTTCACGCCGGAGATCTGATCGAGGCAAAACTCGACATAGTGCTCGGTAACGATGTCACGACACCTGTGGCAATCGGAGTATTCGAGAAAGCAGGCTTTACCGAAGTCTTTGATCCTGACAGGATCGTAATTACACTCGATCACTATACACCGTGCAAAGATATCAAATCCGCAGAGCTCTGCAAGACAGCAAGAGACTTTGCAAACAAGCACAGAATCAGTCATTTCTATGATGTAGGAACCGTCGGCATTGAGCACGCGCTGCTTCCTGAGCAGGGCATTGTCGGCCCGGGAGACTGCATCATCGGAGCTGACTCGCATACATGTACATACGGAGCACTCGGCGCTTTCTCAACGGGCGTAGGCTCTACAGATATGGCTGCAGGAATGGCATCGGGACTCAACTGGTTCAAAGTTCCGCCTGCAATCAAGGTAGAACTGACCGGAAAGCTTCAGCCTTTCGTATCAGGCAAGGATGTTATCCTGCACCTGATCGGAGAGATCGGCGTAGACGGCGCTCTGTACAAATCACTTGAATTCACCGGTGAAGGTGTCGCTGAGCTCAGCATGGACGACAGATTCACCATTTCCAACATGGCCATTGAGGCAGGCGGCAAAAACGGCATTTTCCCTGTCGATTCCAGGACTATGGAATATGTTCAGGACAGATTCGAAAGAGAACCGGCAGTATTCGAAGCAGACGAAGATGCTGAGTACGAGAGAGTTGTCACAATCAATCTGTCTGATCTGAAGCCGACTGTATCTCTGCCGCATCTGCCGTCCAACACTAAGACTGCAGAGGAAGTAGCAGGACTGCCTATCGATCAGGTAGTTATCGGATCCTGCACCAACGGCAGAATGAGCGACATGAGAGCGGCTGCCGGAATCATCAAAGGCAAGAAGGTAGCTGACGGAGTCAGATGCATTATCATTCCTGCTACTCAGGAAATCTACCTGAAGTGCATGGAGGAAGGCATCCTCAAGACTTTCGTTGAAGCAGGATGCGCAGTATCCGCTCCGACTTGCGGACCATGCCTCGGCGGTCACATGGGAGTCATGGCAGCAGGGGAAAGAGCTGTCGCGACCACCAACAGAAATTTCGTAGGACGTATGGGACATACAGAGAGCGAAGTAATCCTCGCAAGCCCTGCAGTCGCAGCTGCATCGGCTGTAGCAGGCTGCGTCGCTGTACCTGATGCAGAGTCTGTTCAGGCTGAAGAAGTTCAGCATCTGGCGCAGGATTAGGAGGTGAGATATATGTTCAGAGGAAAAGTTTGGAAATTCGGAGACCACGTTGACACCGACGTAATCATCCCTGCAAGATATCTCAACGCGCCTGAACCGTCCGAGCTGGCAAAGCACTGCATGGAGGACATCGACCAGTCATTCGCAGGCACTGTACAGTCCGGAGATATCATGGTCGGCGGCTGGAACTTCGGCTGCGGCTCATCCCGCGAGCACGCACCTGTCGCAATACAGGCAAGCGGCATTTCATGTGTAATTGCCGCAAGCTTTGCCCGCATCTTCTACCGCAATTCAATCAATATCGGATTCCCGATCCTCGAGTGCCCTGAGGCAAGCGAGGCAATCAAGGCAGGAGATGTGGTAACAGTCGATACAGAGACCGGAAAGATCTTCGACGAGACCACAGGGCAGACTTTTGAGGCAAAGCCATTCCCGCCATTCATCCAGAAAATCGTAGAAAGCGGCGGACTGCTTGCATATCTTAAGGACAAACAGGCTGAATAGCCGGATATACGCATAACTGATTATCGGTAACAGACGGGAAACAGAGGAACAGAGATATGAAATACAACATTGCACTTGTCCCGGGGGACGGAATAGGGCCTGAAATCATTGCAGATGCAGTGGAAGTGCTGGAGAAAGTGGCTGCAAAGTTCGGTCACGAGTTCGTTTTCACGGAATATGCTGCCGGCGGCAATGCCATCGACAAATTCGGCATTCCTCTTCCTCAGGAGACCATCGACGGCTGCCTGGCATCTGACAGTGTGATGCTCGGAGCGGTCGGCGGCCCGAAGTGGGACAGCCAGCCGAACCACCTGAGACCTGAGAAGGCTCTTCTGGGTCTTAGAAAAGCACTCTGCCTGTACACGAACCTCAGACCTGCCAAGATCCAGCCTGCGCTCGCTGATGCGTGCGTGCTGAGGCCTGATATTGCAGCCAGAGGATTCGATCTGATGATCGTCCGTGAGCTGACCGGCGGAATCTATTTCGGCGAAAGAGGCCGTAATGAAGCAGGCGATGAGGCTTATGACACCGAGAAGTACAGCGTTGCCGAAGTAGAGAGAGTTGCAAAACGCGCTTTCGAGACAGCTAGAAAGCGCAAGGGGCATGTGACAAGTGTCGACAAGGCGAACGTTCTGGAGTCATCAAGACTCTGGAGAGAGACTGTTCACAGACTCGGCGAGACGGAATATCCTGATGTGCGTCTGGATGACATGTACGTTGACAACGCAGCTATGCAGATCATCCGTGACCCTTCGTTCTTCGATGTAATTGTTACATCCAATATGTTCGGCGATATCCTCTCGGATGAGGCATCGCAGGTAACAGGATCGATCGGTCTGCTGGCTTCAGCATCGCTTGGCGAGACATCAAGAGGCATGTACGAGCCGATCCACGGTTCAGCACCGGACATAGCCGGAACAGGCCTTGCCAACCCGATCGCGACTATCCTGTCAGCAGCAATGATGCTGAGATACTCATTCGACCTTGGCGAAGAGGCTGATTTCATCGAAAATGCAGTAGCTGCAGTTCTCGAAGAGGGCTGGAGAACAAGAGATATCAAGGCACCTGAGGACGAAACATGGCTGACAGGCAGCCAGATGAAGGATAAGATCCTTGAGAAACTGGCATAGATATAATTTGCACTAATAATAAATAGATAAAACCTGCACAAATTATCACACACTGCCTGCCGGCAACAACAGACAGTCCGGCAGGCAACACAATAACAATTAACCAGAACTACTAAGGAGCGAAAATGGCGGATTTCAGATTCCTGTTTTACAGTGATACAGAACAGAAAACAAGCGACTGGCATGACACGCTGGCTGTGCTGAATGCTGTGAATGTCAAAGCACCGGCCCAGAAGGTCATGATGGATTCTTATGGCAGGGTCCGTTCGGTTGCTGAGCATGGCGCCAAGACAAAGGGAGCTTTGCCTGCTCCGCCGGCAGATCCTGCTGCGGTTGACAGCATAATGCATCTCACCTGCAGACTCGTTTCTTTTGCGACTGAGTTTGCCCTGTACGGCAACCTGTGGCAGCAGTGGATCGCATTCATGCTGATGATGCACGAGAACGCGTTCACTCTGGCCAGCGAACGCAGAACAGTAGGCCAGTCATCAACCATGATGAAACTGGCAGAGAAAGACTTTGAACTGTTCAGACAGCTGATGAGTTTTGACCTCGAAGCTGTGGGCAAAGCAACAGGCACCGACCTGTTGTCACTTATGACCAACTACCACCTGCCTTTTGCGCAGGAATCGGAAAGCGGTCCGGGAAGACAGATCAGAGCGCTGACAAGCAAACTCTCACACGCGTCGGATGTCAAATCCTTTGCCCGCGTGATGTCCCAGTATTACGCTGAGTTCGGAGTCGGTATTTACGGTCTGTACAAAGCGTTCAGAGTTGCCGAGGGCGAGGATACAACAAGGATCGTGCCTGTAACCGACACCGAGGATGTCACATTCGACGACCTTGTCGGATATGAGGAACAGAAGAAAACTCTGAAAGAAAACACCGAAGCTTTCGTAAACGGTGTACACGCCAATAACGTTCTCCTGTACGGAGACAGCGGCACCGGCAAATCAACCAGTGTACACGCTCTGATGCACGACTACTTTGCGCGCGGCCTGAGGATAATAGATATATCCAAAGCAGACAGAAAAAAACTGCCGCAGGTGCTCGCAGAGATCAAGAAACGTAATTACAGATTCATTATTTTCCTCGATGATCTGTCATTCGAAGAGAACGAAAGTGACTACAAGGAACTCAAAGCAATGCTTGAGGGAGCGCTGGAGTCCAGATCAGACAGGGTACTGATCTACGCCACATCCAACCGCCGCCACCTGATCCGCGAGACATGGGGCGACAGAACGGATATGGAGCACAACGAGGACATCCACCGTTCGGACACAATGGAGGAAAAACTCTCACTTGCCAGCAGATTCGGCGTAACAATCTTCTACTCAAAGCCGAATCCGAGCGAATACCTGAATATAGTCAGGACGCTGACAAGGAGAAACAACATAGACATCGGAGAGAAAGAACTTGCAGACATTGCAAGAAAATGGGAACTCCGCCACGGCGGCATGAGCGGCCGTACAGCGAGCCAGCTTATCACATGGCTAAGGGGTGAGGCGGCAAGGCTCAAGGCTGAAGAGAAGTAATCTTCAGGGTATAAACGGGATTAATAATT
Organism: Anaerovoracaceae bacterium; assembly: GCA_045112795.1. Taxonomy (GTDB): domain Bacteria; phylum Bacillota; class Clostridia; order Peptostreptococcales; family Anaerovoracaceae; genus Crickella. The sequence goes on from JBGUIG010000058.1 coordinate 28,001, forward strand.
CAAAGTATATATGACAGAGTATATATTGTGGAAATAAAGACAGTTAGGAAAGGGACAGATGAATAACCAGCTTTCACTAGACAGAATCTATCAGGCTGCATTCGCACTCAAAGATGTGGCCCGCAAAACCGACCTGATCTATTCACCGCATTTCAGCGGCAAGAATCAGGTGTATTTCAAGACTGAAAACCTGCAGGTAACAGGAAGTTTTAAGCTGAGAGGCGCGTACTTCAAGATCAGCAGACTGACCGAAGAAGAGAAGGCGGCCGGAATCGTAGCATGCAGCGCAGGAAACCATGCTCAGGGAGTTGCGCTCTCTGCTCAGAGAATGGGTATCAAAGCTACTATCTGCATGCCTGACGGCGCTCCGATCAGCAAGGTTCAGGCTACCAAGTCCTACGGCGCTGAGGTTGCTCTGGTCAAGGGCGCGTATGATGACGCATATCAGTATGCCTGCAAACTGCAGGAGGAAGAGCATGCAACATTCATCCATCCTTTTGACGATCCTGATGTTATCGCAGGACAGGGCACAATCGGACTGGAGATCCTCGACCAGCTCAAAGACGTAGACGCAATCGTCGTACCTGTCGGAGGCGGCGGACTTGTATCAGGTGTTGCTTTCGCAGCCAAGAGCCTTAAGCCGGACATCAAGGTCTACGGCGTTCAGGCCAAGGAAGCGGCAAGCATGGCAGACAGCCTGAAGTATGACGAGCAGGTCACACTCAAGACAGTAAACACTTTCGCAGACGGTATTGCGGTAAAGCATCCGGGCGACCTCACATTTGAACTGATCAAGGACTATGTCGATGACGTTCTTACGGTCACCGAGGATGAGATAGCAGTTGCGATACTCGCTCTTATCGAGAAGCAGAAGCTGATCGCAGAGGGAGCGGGAGCTGTTGCTCTGGCAGCAGTTATGGCTGACAAGATTCCGGTCGAGGGCAAAAACGTTGTCTGCCTGGTATCCGGCGGCAATATCGACGTTAACATTCTGTCGAGAGTTATCACCAGAGGTCTTGTTACAAGCGGCAGAAACGCTACACTGCAGATCGCTCTTGAAGACAAGCCGGGACAGCTTGTTGACGTAGCCACTATCATTGCAGGCTGCGGAGCGAATGTTACAGGAGTCCACTACGGACACTCCGACCCTAACACAGCAGTAACAAGCTGCGTTCTGACTCTTGAGATCGAGACGAGAGACTTCGAACAGCTCGAGCAGGTACGCAGGACACTGGTAGAGCAGGGATTCAACCTTGTTCAGTAACATAACAGGTTTATTTCTTTAAGGAGGCAAATCAGATGGCATATACTTTCCCGGTAACAAGGACAACTACACCTAAGGAAAAACCGGACCAGAAGGCTCTGGGATTCGGCAAGTACTACACAGACCACATGTTCATCATGGATTACGATGAAGGACAGGGATGGCATGACGGACGAATCGTTCCATACGGACCTCTTATGCTCGACCCTGCATCGACAACACTTCACTATGCCCAGATGACATTCGAAGGCATGAAAGCATACAGAAACCCTCAGGGCGGAGTCAATCTGTTCAGACCTGACATGAACGCAAAGCGTCTGCAGAACTCCAACAAGAGACTGTGCATTCCGCCGATTGACGTTGATCTGTACATCGATGCTGTCAAAGCTATCGTCAAAGAGGATATCGACTGGGTACCTTCCGAGCCGGGAACATCACTGTACATCCGTCCGTTCATCATCTCGCCGGAACCAAGTATGGCGGTTCACCCTGCAGCAAGCTATCTCTTCGTAATCATCCTCACACCTGTAGCTGCTTATTATGAAGGCAATGACAAAGAGCTTCACGGCAGCCACATCTGGGTCGAGGAAGAGTACATCAGAGCTGCAGTAGGAGGCACCGGCTTCGCAAAGTGTGGCGGTAACTACTCATGCGGCATGATCGCTGCAACAGAGGCCAAGAAGCACGGATGCGAAGAGGTTCTGTGGCTTGATGCCAAGGAACACAGATATGTTGAGGAAGTCGGAACATCCAATGCCTTCTTCAAGATCGGCGACACAGTATACACTTCATCCCTGACAGGATCCATCCTGCCGGGCGTTACCCGCGACAGCGCACTCAGACTGATGCAGAAGTGGGGAATCAAGACAGAAGAGCGCCGCCTCGAGATTGACGAGGTTATCGAAGCAATCAAGAATGGTTCACTGACAGAAGCCTGGGCAACAGGAACAGCCTGCGTTGTTTCTCCGATCGGACTTCTGAACTACAAGGACGTTGAATATCCGATCAACGGTGAGAAGGTCGGCGAACTCAGCCAGAAGCTGTATGACAGTCTCTACGGAATGCAGACAGGCGAAATCGAGGACGAGATGGGCGGCTGGGTTGTAACCCTGTAATATTGCGCTGAGTAACAGTGCTGAAGTATAATGAACATGATATAGTTTACATTGTTAACAACCACTGAGTTATCAAACACTGAAAGGGGTAATGGCATGAAAGTAATCGCAACAGACAAAGCACCTGGTGCAATCGGACCTTATTCACAGGGATACATCAGCAACGGATTCGTATTCACTTCAGGACAGATTCCTGTTGATCCTGAAACAGGCGAAGTTCCATCAAGCATCGAAGAGCAGGCAGCACAGAGCTGCAAGAACGTAGGAGCTCTTCTCGAGGCAGCCGGATCAGACTTTGATAAAGTTATCAAGACAACCTGTTTCCTCGCTGATATGGCTGATTTTGCAGCTTTTAACGCAGTATATGCGGAGTACTTCACATCCAAGCCGGCAAGAAGCTGCGTAGCAGTTAAGGCTCTTCCGAAGGGTGTAAAGTGCGAGATCGAAGCAATCGCTGAGGCATAAATTATCAATAGTGTAAAGCAGGCAGACAGTACACAGCAGTTACAGTGTGCTGTCTGCTGATTAATTAGGGCGAAAATGCTGGGAAAAGCACATCTGGCAATCGGAATGGCGGCAGCATATACTGCAGTAATGCCGGACACACTTCCGGCGGCACTCCCTGTAATCACAGGGGCGGCTGCCGGTTCTTTGATATGCGATATTGATTGCGAGTCCCCGGCCGAGAAGCACGACGCGTCAAAGCAGCGGATTCTGGCGGCTGTCATAGCGGCTGCCGCCCTGATTGAGGACAAGGTGATTGATGGCGGTATGTGGCGGTCAATAGCGGAAAGCGGCTCATACTTATGGTGTGTCGGAATCGCCGGACTTGTTATAACCATTGCTTTTGCCAGCGTCTCATCACACAGAGGGTTCTCACATTCGCTTCTGGCACTGCTTCTTGAGACAGGCTTCCTGCATCTCATATTTCCGCAGACGGCTTTGCCCTTCGCAGTGGCTTTTGCCACGCATCTCGTGCTTGATATATCCAACATGAAAAGGGTAAGATTATTTTATCCGGCGAAGAAAGGCATTAGCTTACGCCTTTTCTATGCTGACAGACTGGCAAACAGGGTATGCGAAGCGGCAGGACTTATATGGCTTGCTGCCGCAGTTATTATTTCATTCAGGCCTTAAGCCTGCTGAAATGAGGAGAGACCAATACAATGAGAAAAATCAAAATAGATTTTGACAAAAACTACACCAAAATCTGTTCATACGCAGCACTGACAGTAATTATCACAGTGGTTGCTCTGATGCTCCTGTACTATTCGGGCGGATTCTGGGCAAAGCTGTGGGCTTTATTTACGGCTGTTCTCAAACCTGTAGTTATCGGTGGAATCATCGATTATCTGCTTTCACCTATAGTAAACAGGCTGGAGAATGGGCTTATTGACCGCGGAGCAGGCAAGTTCTCAAGAGCGGGAGCAGTAGCGATTGCTATTATCCTTACACTTGCTGTTATCGGCGGCATTATAGGAATACTTGTTTTTACCTTCTACAAAACATTCAGCACAATCGGAATCGACAGCATACAGAGCCTGATAAGTTACATGCAGAACGACTTTGCTTCATTCACTGCTAAGCTCGAGCAGTACCTCGGAATGCTGGGCTTATCCGCTTCAAGGATAAGCAGCATCATTACTACTGCCATCAGCAGTGTCAGCAATTTTGCGTCAGGCCTGCTGTTCGGCGTGATTTTCTCAATATACTTCATGCTGGACGGCAACAGGATCAGCCAATACTGGCTCAGAGTTGTCAGGATCATTATCGGCCACAGATCACCTGAGCCTTTCCGCATTTTCCTTTCAGATGCAGACAGAGTTTTCTCGGGATACATCAGAGGGCAGTTCATCGATGCGGCAATTATCGGTGTTATGACGACCATCATAATGGTTCTTATCGGAGTCCCGAACGGCACTGTTGTCGGAGTTCTTACCGGATGCGGCAATCTGATTCCGTATGTAGGACCTGTCGTCGGCTACCTGACTCTGGCTCTTGTATGTATACCGTCAGGAGCATGGGTCAAGCTGCTTCTTGGAGCTGTCGCTCTGGCTGTGCTTCTGTTCGTGGACGGTAATATTATTAATCCGAAACTGCTGAGCACTAATGTAATGGTTCATCCGCTGCTTGTTGTAGCAGCCCTGATCGGCGGCGGTGCTATCGGCGGTCTTGTAGGTATGCTGATTGCTGTTCCTACTGCGGCTCTGATCAAGGTTCAGTTTGACAGGCTTCTTGACCACGAAGAGGCTGCGAGGCTGCAGCTTGATAAAGACGCCTCAGGGATGGACGACATTCCTGAGTGATGACTGCCGTATTATGCAGTAATTATTACCGGATAACAGATGAACCCGGATAACTATTAAACTATGAAAGAAAACCGAAGATACCTGGCAGGCGATATGATGATGCTTGCTGCGACTATGATCTTCGGCGCAATGACCATATTCTCCAAGCAGATACTTGCTGAACTTGAAGTCTACAACATGGTTGCGCTGAGATTCCTGATCGCTTTCGCAGTATGCTTTGTCGTGTTCAGAAAGCGCTACCGCGGCCTCGACCGCGAGACTGCTGTGCACGCAGGTATCCTCGGGACTTTTCTTTTTGTTTCGTATTTATGCATGGTTGTGGGCTGTAAATACACAACCGCGTCCAACGCAGGTTTCATGATGAGTCTGGTGGCTTTCTTCACACCTCTTATCATCTTCGTGCAGGAGAAAGTTCAGCCGGACAGAAACCACGTCATCAGCATTTTCATCACTCTTATTGGTGTCGGACTGATGTGTCTGTCCGGGAATTTCACTCTGAACAAGGGTGACCTGGTCTGCATCATGAGTGCTTTCTTCTACTCATTCCAGATGCTGTACACTGAAAGGTATGCAAAGCAGCATGACCCGATCGTGCTCGGTACTTTTCAGCTGCTATTCGTTGCAGTGTATGGCTTCATATTTGCTTTTCTGCTGGAAGACAGCTTCCATCTGCCTCTCAGCGCTGCAGGCTGGGGACAGCTTCTGTACCTGGCTCTCGCATGCGGAGCGCTCGGCTTTATTCTGCAGACTTCAGCAGAGAAACTGAGCTCGGCAGGGCATACAACTCTCATATACGCGTCGCAGCCTGTATTCGTGGCTGTTTTCTCATTTCTGATGCTGGGAGAACCTATAGTATTCAGACAGATCATCGGTATCATCCTGGTATTCATCGGAGTACTGATAACCGTTCAGAAAGAAGGGTAAAACTACGAAAAAAGAACTTGAACATTTTTACATAGGTAATTCTTACGGCGGCAACCAGGGGTGGTTCCGTTCTTTTATGATGCGTCTCGGAGGCTGCGGCGCTGAGACAGCGTGTGAAAGCAGTCTGTATTTTGCCATTCACATGGGTATCGGACAGGCGTATCCTTTCGATTGCCGCAACCTGTCGAAGCAGGACTACGTGCGCTTTGCCCACATGATGGAGCACTATCTGTGGCCGAGGATGTCCGGAATAGACAGGCTTGAAATATATACCGAAGGATACGGACGCTATCTGGCTGACAGAGGAATCAGCAGCATCGCAATGTCGACACTTGACGGAAATGAGCCTTATGAGTCAGCGGCAATGGCTGTAAGGAGGCAGATTGACGCGGGCTTTCCCGTGCCTGTACTTATCCTGAACCACAAAAACCGCAGATTTTCCGACTACAACTGGCACTGGTTCCTGATCAACGGATACGATGACCGGGGGGATTCATTTCTGGTCAAAGCGGTGACATACAGCGCGTATGAGTGGCTGGATCTGAGTCAGCTGTGGGATACGGGATATGCGAGACGCGGAGGACTGATTCTGTATTCTCTTAAGTGAAGGCGGACTGATTCTGTATTCTCAGATGTGAATAATTCTAGTATAATAGACATAGCGCTTATAACTTAAAAATCTAAATGAACCCAATGCGAACAGATACATATACCAAGGGGGATGTGATGAGAAAGACCAAAATCGTATGTACAATGGGCCCAAAGGAGTCCGACCGGGAGATACTGAGACAGCTTGCGATGGAGATGGATGTCGCGCGTTTTAACTTCTCGCATGGTACTCATGAGAGCCATCTTGAGATGCTCAAATCCGTCAGAGCAGCAGCTAAAGCGGCCGGCAGACCGATTGCCATGCTTCTGGACACCAAGGGACCTGAAATCCGCACAGGGCTTCTGGAAGATCCTGACAACACCAAACTGGTCAAAGGCAGCAAAGTTGTTATTTCGCCGATGGGGAATGATCCCGAACTCAAAGGCAACGAGAATCATTTATTCGTAACCTATGATAAGTTTGCCGAAGATCTCAGCGTTGGCAACACAGTTCTTATCGATGACGGTGTACTTGAGCTGAAAGTCGACAGCATTGAAGGAAATGATGTCACCTGCACCGTAATTACAGGCGGAAGGATTGGCCAGAAGAAGGGAGTAAATCTCCCGGGAATCAAGGTAGGTCTTCCGGGCATTACCGACAGAGATATCGATGATATAAGATTCGGACTTGATAATGGGTTTGACTATATTGCGGCTTCATTTGTAAGGGACGCCGAAACAATTAACCGCATCCGCGGCCTTATAGCAGAAGCCGGAGCGCGTACCAAGATTATCGCCAAGATCGAGTCAGGCGAGGGTATAGAAAACCTCGAGGAGATTATCGATGCTGCTGACGGTGTCATGGTTGCAAGAGGAGACCTCGGAGTAGAGGTTGAAGCTCAGAAGATCCCGCAGCTGCAGAGAGAGATGATTGCCCGCTGCAATGCCAAAGGCAAAATTGTAATTACAGCTACCCAGATGCTGGATTCAATGATGAGAAATCCGCGTCCGACACGTGCGGAAGTTACCGACGTTGCGAACGCTGTATACAACGGCTCCGATGCTGTTATGCTTTCAGGCGAGACAGCCAGTGGTGATTATCCTGTTGAGGCACTCAATATGATGGTTTCAATCGCTGAGTACACCGAGCAGTTTATTCAGCATACCAAGGGCGGTCTGATGGATCATATCGAGCTGTCTGACAAGGAACTGTCCGGCAAAGACTGGCATCTGGCACTCCGCAACAAGATCGCGAACACCACATGCCTTGCAGGTGTAACAGCAGCAGAAGAACTTAATGCCAAAGCTATAATTGCTCCGACTTCGTCAGGTATTACTGCGCTGCAGGTTTCCAAGTGCCGCCCGTCATCTGCCATCTACGCTTTCTCTCCTGAAGAGACTGTAGTAAGACAGATGATGCTATACTGGGGCGTCAAACCGATTCTCAGAGGCAATGCAGAATCGACCGATGAACTCATGGATGACTGCCTTGATACTCTGCAGACCCGTCACCTTATCGAAAAGGGAGACATTTGCGTTTTCATAGCAGGAGTTGTTTCCGGAAAGAGAAAAACCCAGCGGTCCGAGACAAACACTATGAGAATCTTTGAAATATAGTGAGTGGAGTATTTTTATTCAATGCCAGATAATAAACCGGGAAGAAGATCTATAGGTGAAGTGTATCACAGCTCTCTGCTGGCCAAGGTAACCTGGTCGATGCTGAAGGCCTCTCTTGTGCTGGGCACCGCTCTGTTTATTATCGGACTGGCTCTGTACACACATACGCTGCTCGGGCAGTACATAACTGAGTCGTTTTCGCTGGCACGAAGTTCTGCATCTATTGTCGAGGGAATAGGGGATCCTGATGCTCTGGCGATAGAGGTCATGGATGTTTACAGAAGCATTCCTGAAGATCTCCGCCAGAATCAGAGCTCGCCTGAATACCGTGAACGCTTTGAATCACTTGAACTCAATACCAACCCGAATTATCTCAGACTGCGCAGGATTCTCGGCGATCTGTGTGCTTCCAGCGATGTTGCATATCTGTACATTGGGGTTTACGATCCGGAGACTCATGCGGTAGTCTATGTATGCGATCCTGATGACAATCCGGAAACGAGGTGTCTGATCGGCGAATGGGAAACCATTCATGACGATGAGATGGAGAAATTCACCAAGTGGAATGGTCAGGATAAACTATATGACGTCGGAAGGTCCATGCGCCATGGTCTGATGTGCACCAGCGGATATCCGATAGGCCGGCAGAACGATGGCCTGCACGCCTTTGTACTTGCTGACATAACACTCAAAGGTGTATATCACGGTATCCGGCTGCTGCTTATGGAATATGCCGTAACTGTTATTCTGGTCCTGCTGTTCCTCGGCAACAAATTGAATAAGAGAATGAATACTATTCTCGTTGCCCCGATCGATCAGATAGGACGTGCTGCCCAGAAATATGTTCTGGACAGAAACGCCGGCATAACAGCAACTGATCATTTTGACAACCTTGATATCCACACAGGCGATGAGATCGAAAACCTTGCGGACATCATGGCGGACATGGAGCACAACATCGGGAAACACGAAGAAGCTCTTGTCGCTTTGACCGCTGAAAAGGAGAGAAATCATACTGAGCTTGATCTGGCGCGGCGGATTCAGATGGATATGCTGCCGAGTACTTTCCCTGCCTTCCCTGACAGACAGGACTTCGACATCTATGCTGTGATGGACCCTGCAAGGGAAGTAGGAGGGGATTTCTACGATTTCTTCCTCATTGATGACGACCACCTGTGCCTTGTAATTGCCGATGTGGCGAGCAAAGGTGTACCGGCAGCGCTCTTCATGATGGCTTCAATGATTATCACGAACAATACGGCTATGGCCGACAATGATTATGATCCGGGTGCAATTCTTGAGACAGCCAATAAGCTTCTGAATGCGCATAACAGCGAGGACATGTTCGTTACTGTATGGATGGGTATCCTAAACACCAGGACCGGCCTTCTGCGCGCGGCCAATGCGGGACATGAATATCCTGCAGTCATGAGGCCTGGCGGATCATTCGAACTGTACAAAGACAAACACGGTTTCGTCCTCGGTACAATGGAGGGCATGAAGTACAAGACGTATGAAATGCAGCTGGAGCCGGGATCCAAATTGTTCGTATACACCGATGGCGTTCCTGAGGCGACTAATGCCCATGAGGAACTGATGGGAACCGACAGAATGCTGGAAGCCCTGAACAAGGAACCTAATGCATCCCCTGAAGAGCTTCTGAATAACATGAGAAAAGCAATCGATGAATTCGTTGCCGGAGCTGACCAGTTCGATGACCTGACTATGCTGTGCATCGAGTACCGCGGACCTCAGGAAGGCGAGTGATTATTTGATCTGCCGCTGAGCAAGATGAATGATAAACTGACCTTCCACTGGGTAAGATGAGCGATAAACTGACCTTCCATTGGGTAAGATGAGTGACTAATAGACCTTCCACTGGGTAAGATGAGTGATAAACTGACCTTCCATTGGGTAAGATGAGTGATAAACTGACCTTCCATTGGGTAAGATGAGTGACTAATATGCTGTCATTGATAGCATGCGGGCTTGCGACTCATGCGGTTCATAAAGATAAATAAGAGACTTATGCGGTTCATAAAGACAAATAAGAGAATGTGCGCTTTTCAGGCAGTTGCCTAAAGGCGCTTTTTTATGCCTGCATTTCTTACTGCATGCTGCTGTCCATGAACGGGTGTAACTCTTGCGGCGAGTGAAGTGTTGAAAATGGCATGGCAGTATATCTTACCGGTTGTACCATCGGCAACTTGCTGGATGCTCCATCGGTACCTTACCGGTTGTAACATCGGCAACTTGCTGGATGCACCATCGGTACCTTACCGGTTGTACCATCGGAAAAATGAAAATAGTGTCAAAAGTTCGATTTCAGAGAGAAGAACCTAGAAAAATAGGTGCAAAAATAAAAAAACAGGGAAATGAACCTAGATTGAAATGGAAGACCTGTATTCTATTGCCTAATTTCAGAATGACTAACTGAGACGAACTTAATATGAGAAGAAAAGTACCCGTTACATCCACACAATTGGGTATATAAATCGTCAAATGCAGTTGAAGCCAGATCTTATCCAGATTTATCTTCATCATTAGCATCGCAAGAGATATAAAAATAGTGTCAAAAGCTCGAATTCGGAGAAAAGAACCTAGAAAAATAGGTGCAAAAAAGAAAAATCAGGAAAAAGAACCTAGAATGAAACTGAAAGACTACAATCCATTGCCTCACTCCGAGAAAGATAGCTGAGATGCAGGTAAAATACTGTAAGCAAATGAGATACAGACTGTTAAGAGCAGGCGAAGGAGATGCAGATAGTTAAAAGTAAGCAAATGGGATGTATGCGGAAAGTCACGTCCATATAATGGTGTAAATTCAATTTCATAAAAAGATGAGCCACGCTCATCCTGTATAATGTTAGTCACCACAACCAAA
>JBGUIG010000059.1:0-5025 GCA_045112795.1 Anaerovoracaceae bacterium
GTATGTAACTACGAATTTCATACCGTCCCTCTCGCCAAGGACTTCGAATGGCATCGGATCGTACGACTCATCGTCCGGTGCAAATACCTCAACGGAGAACAGTCTTCCGCCCACCTCTGCATCACGCGAAGCGATGTGGTAGAAAGTGATTGATGTCTGGCCGTCAACTTCATATGCCCACTGGTCAGCATCAGGAAGAGTGACAGTAAAGTAGTCTGTCTCAATTGTTGCCTCTCCTGTTTCCTCATTGTTGATCTGAGTCAGACCGGCGCTGATGTCAAAGTCGCCGAAAGTCTCCTCTGCTGCAGGTTCTTCAGCAGGCTCTTCTGCAGGTTCCGACTTTGAACCGCAGGCTGTAAATGCCATTGCCAGTACAACAGTCAGAAGCAGAGCCATGATTTTCTTCATTCTGCTCATTGTAAGAATCTCCTTTCTCAATGTCCTCTATCCGTTGAACGATTGCACTATCTGTGTACGATTATACACCTGTCAGTCAGCCGATTATCAGTCGATGATTCTGATTGTTTCGATTACAGGCTGCTCATCCGCAGGAATTGTTCCGTTGTCATCGATCGGCTTTGCTTCTTTGGCGATGATGTCTACAAATTCCATGCCCTCTGTTACATTACCGAATGCGGCATACTGGCCATCCAGGAATTCAGAGTCTGCCTGAACGATGAAAAACTGTGAGCTTGCGCTGTCGAAATCCTGAGCTCTTGCCATCGAGATGACACCCTTCTTGTGGGAAATAGGGTTGTTGACTCCGTTAGCAGCGAATTCACCCTTGATGTTGTGATCGGAGCCTCCCGTGCCGTTTCCGTTAGGGTCGCCGCCCTGAATCATGAATCCGTCCATGATCCTGTGGAATGTGAGTCCGTCATAGAAGCCGGCATTTGCAAGGTCCATGAAGTTCTGAACTGTGATAGGAGCTGTATCTCCGTCGAGTTCGAGCTTGACAGTGCCGAAATCCTTGATGACGATCTCTGCGTGGTGAATTCCGATAGGCTCTGCTGCAGGTTCTTCTGCCTGTTCTGACTGCTCAGGCTCCTCGGCAGGCTGCTCATCTGAAGAGCTGCCGCCGCATCCTGCCATACTCAGAACCAGTACCATCATAAGCATAAAAAGTCCTGATAATCTTAAAATCTTCTTCAATTTAGTTACCTCTTTTCTGAAATAATTGACTCAGTTCACCGGATCTCACCGGGAGACTTATGATCTGAGTTATAATCATCTGAGTCCTGTCATTGCAGTGAACATCTCATCTGCCGGATCAATGACAGGAATATTGCAGAACCTGTCCAGCTCGGATCTGAGATACGGAAAGTGTGTGCACCCGAGTATCAGGGCCTGGCACCTGCAAGTCTCCATGTATTGTAACAGCTGCTCGATTCCGCATCTTTCAACAACCTCACGAGGTGTGAATCCCCTCTCGATTGAGCTGACTATGTCCATATTTCCTGATCCTATTACATAAACATCAGGATTAACCTGCATGAAAGTTTCTTCTATTTTATATGCGGACAGATTGTTAGCGGCAATTACTCCCACTCTGCCGTACTTCTTGGCTACTTCGCGGTAGACCTGATGCGGCGTATAGACCTTTACCCCTTTTTCTTCAGCATACTTCTCGAAATCAAAAGCAGCAGAAAGCGAATTGCAGTATATGAAGAAGTCTTCAATTCCATCCGCAATAGCAGGATCAAATATTGCATCCATACATCTGCGCTTGTTCTCAGCGTCTGAATACTGGAATTTTACCTGTTCATCGCAGTCTTCCGCGACAGGTCTGTATATTGGCAGGCAGACCGGCGTGCAGTATTCCGCGCTTCTCTTCTCCAGGTATTCAACTCCCATTCTTGTATCCACCGGAGTGCCGGCAATCACCACTGTTCTGATCATTCTGTCTCCAATCCCCTGCGTCCGCTGCTGCCTGAGATTCCGGGCAAAGCGTCAGTTCTCGTTCTGCATAGGTCTCCTCTTCGGACAGACCACGATTATTATACGCCATTTGCACAAAGTCTTCCAGTCCGCGATATCCTGAAGCCCTTCAGTCTATGATGTCCGGAAGACGTCTCTGCGCGGCATCCTCCTTGACTTTGATTTCCTGGCGGTAGATTATTTGCGGAGATAAGGATATAATAAATCTGTTATAATTCCCTAATTGGAGGAAAAGATATGGATTATGATGTGATAATAATCGGAGCAGGTCCGGGCGGTATCTATGCTGCTTATGAACTCACTAAGAATGACAGCAGCCTGAAGGTCGGTGTTTTTGAAGCAGGCAATGAACTGAGCAAGAGAAAGTGTCCGATCGACGGAGTCAAAATCAAAAGCTGCATCGGCTGCAAGAACTGCTCAATAATGAGCGGCTTCGGCGGCGCCGGCGCTTTTTCAGACGGCAAGTACAATATTACCAATGATTTCGGCGGCACACTCTATGAGTATATAGGCAAAGAAGAAGCTCTCAGCCTCATGCGCTATGTTGATGAAATCAATATGGCTAACGGCGGCGAGGGCACCAAGCTTTACACAACTGCCAACACACAGTTCAAGAAAATCTGCATGCAGAACAAACTGCAGCTTCTCGACGCTTCCGTAAGACATCTCGGAACAGACAAGAATTACATCGTCCTCGAAAATCTGTACAGACATCTTCAGGACAGAGTGGACTTCTTCTTCAATACACCGGTAAGGCATATTGAGATCATGAACAAGTCCGATGGCGGTGAGGGCATTGATGCCGAAGAATATTACAAAATCATTACAGACACGCGCGAGTTAACCTGCGCAAAATGCATCGTTTCAGTAGGACGCAGCGGCAGCAAGTGGATGGAAACCATCTGCAAAGAGATGAATATTCCTACTGAGTCCAACCGTGTCGACATCGGTGTCAGAGTTGAACTCCCTGCGGAACTGTTTGCCCATCTCACCGACGAGCTTTATGAGAGCAAGATCGTTTACCGCACAGAGAAATTTGAAGACAGAGTCCGCACTTTCTGCATGAACCCTCGCGGAAGTGTTGTTAACGAGAACACAAACGGCATCGTAACTGTAAACGGACACAGCTATGAAGATCCGGCTATGCAGACAAATTATACGAACTTTGCACTGCTCGTATCCAAGCACTTCTCCGAGCCTTTCAAGGACAGCAACGGATACGGTGAAAGCATCGCGCGCCTCTCCAACATGCTCGGAGGCGGTGTAATCGTGCAGAGATTCGGCGATCTGATCAGAGGCCGCAGAACCAACCACAAGAGACTTGCTGACAGCTTCGTAACGCCTACTCTCAAAGCAGAGCCGGGTGATCTGAGTCTGGTACTTCCTAAGAGAATCCTCGACGGAATCATCGAGATGATTTACGCACTCGACAAGATCGCTCCGGGAACAGCTAACGATGACACACTCTTGTATGGCGTTGAGGTCAAGTTCTACAACATGGAAGTCAAGCTCAATGATCACCTCGAGACAGCGCACAAGGGTCTGTACATTATCGGTGACGGCAGCGGAGTTACCCACTCTCTCTCACACGCATCGGCAAGCGGAGTATTTGTAGCACGCGATATACTTGCTCAGCAGGCGTAAATCAATTGAATCGGACATGAAAAAAGGAGTTCGCCGCAATGGTGAACTCCTTTTCTGGTTGGCTCGTTCTGATGAGCTTGCTGCCATTCGCAGCGCGTGATTAACGCTTGCTGAACTGGCTTGCTCTTCTAGCTTTCTTGAGACCTGGTTTCTTTCTTTCTTTCATTCTTGGGTCTCTTGTCAGGAAGCCTGCTGCCTTGAGCATTGGTCTGTAAGCCTCAGCGTCAACTTCGCACAGTGCTCTTGCGATACCGTGTCTGAGTGCGCCAGCCTGACCTGTGAATCCGCCGCCGTTAACTGTAGCGATAACGTCAAAGCTGCCCATAGTTCCTGTCAGCTCGAGAGGTCTCTTAACTTCGTTCTTAACGATATCCTTCTCGCCAAAATAAGTGTCGATGTCTCTCTTGTTGATGATGATATTTCCAGCGCCAGGGAGAAGTCTTACTCTAGCTACAGATGACTTTCTTCTGCCTGTTGCCTGATACATAGTCTTAGCCATTGTCTACTCCTCCTTCCTTAGAAATTCCATTCTTCCGGCTTCTGAGCTGTATGTGGGTGCTCAGGGCCTGCATAAACTTTGAGCTTCTTGAACATCTGACGTCCGAGCTTGCCCTTTGGCATCATTCCTCTAACTGCGTGGAGGATTACTTCCTCAGGCTTCTTAGCTCTCATCTCACCGAGAGTAGTCTCCTTGAGTCCACCTGGATAACCACTGTGTCTCTTGTAAACCTTGTCAGATTCCTTCTTGCCTGTTACTGCTACCTTCTCAGCGTTGATAACGATGACGTAGTCACCTGTATCGATGTGAGGTGTGTAAGTCGGCTTCTTCTTTCCTCTCAGGATCATAGCTGCTTCAACTGCGAGCTTTCCGAGAGTCTTTCCTTCTGCATCGATAACGTACCACTTGCGGTCGATATCGGATGGCTTAGCGATGTAAGACTTCATTTTCTGTTTCCTTTCTGCCTACTAAGTTCCGTGGGCAGATTCTCTGATCTGCGCTTCGAACCGTTTTCGGCCCGCCTACTCAGTACTGTGTACTTTTTCGGCATTACTAGTAAATAATTATTAGTGCCTCAGCTGCCGGTCTCCGGGACCTGCTTTGGCTTAATGCTGCCTGCATTGCATAATGACGACAGCCTAATTAGTATATTATCGCAGGGGGTTCAAGTCAAGCGAAAAGTTGATTTTTCGGCATTTTATTAAGAACAGCGGTTGTTTTTTCTTGATTAACAAAGTCAGGTAAGTATACAATAACTTCATTTGAATGACCATGCCGTAATCATAACAGTTTACCGCTCAATATCTACCCATAAATACATCCATATATATTAATGAAGTCACATGCAGGACAGAAGTCAACTACCCCTACTTAGGCTGACGCCTTGAAGAAGGGGCTTGTGACTGCCCTGCAGTGGTCGGCTGACGCCTCCTGCATTTGTTACC
>JBGUIG010000060.1:0-14157 GCA_045112795.1 Anaerovoracaceae bacterium
CACATATTGTGTAAAAAATATATAAGTTTTTAGGTGTTGCCATTATTCACCCTGTATTTGAGCAAAAAAACAGCAGCTCTTCGGCTGCCTAAATAAGTTCTCGGGAGTGGGAATACTGCAAAATGCAAGGGGAATTCCGGGAATTCAGATATAAAGCCAATGCTGCTGTTTTTTGATACTGCCGGGACAATAACTCGCAGGTTTTAAGCCATCTGTCCTAGAGGGATGGTTTGGTCACTCCAACTGGACCATGCTGTTGAGTATTGCCGAAAAAAAGACATTGTGGTTATTACATGATTATCGTTATTGTCCCAGCAGCATCTGTAAGGTTTCGAGCATTTTAGTTAAATCATATGGTTTGGCAAACTGATAGTTCAGACCTGCGTCAATTGCTGTTTCCTCGTCAAAAAAACGAGTGCTGGCATTAACCGCCACAATAGGAATATTTGCTTTGCCCGTATCCGGAAGATTCCTGATCTGCTTTGCAGCATTGAAGCCGTCCTTCTCAGGCATTGCAATGTCCATCAGGATCAGGTCATAGTGGCCGGCAGGCGATTCCGTGAGCATTCTGATGCATTGTTCGCCATTTTCCGCAAAGTCTATTTCCGCACCTGTTCCCTGAATGAAGATGCCCATCATTTCACGGTTGATAGGCACATTGTCAACGATGAGAATCCTCTTTCCTCTGAGATCAAGATCCGGATTCTTTCTCCTGCCTGCATGAGTAAGGTAATACTCAACCAGATCGTCATAATGCATCAGATTCTGGTGACAGTGCTTTTCCGTAAGAAACTCGCAATTTTCGAGAATATACTGGCAGGAAAGACGTATCAGATCGAGGTAATACTGCATTTTGTCGGGGTCATCCGCATACTTCTCAACAAGTTCAGCTGATCCCATGATAATGTGTATAGGGGCACGGAAATCTGAGTTGGAATCCATCACATCTTCCGCAGATAACAGGTCATCCTGTTCTGAATTGTCATTTTCCGTTTCATAAGCCGCTTTCTTAAGAAGCTGGCTGACAGGAACTTCAAAAACATCCGCCAGTTTAGGGAACAGTCTGATATCCGGATAAGACAGATTTCTCTCCCACTTCGAAACTGCTTTATCTGTAACATGCAGAAGGCGTGCCAGATCAGCCTGTGTCATTCCTTTTGCAACTCTTACTCTTTTGATAAAATTCCCCAGATTCGGCATACTGCCACCCCTCCCTTCATTATTCAATTAACGTTGAAATATTGCGGATTATACTCTTATGTAATTTGCAGAACAACACAATGCATAAGCGCAACAAACATTGTTAAATTAATCATAAATTAGCAAACAGCAGTCATGAAATCAATCGACCAATGGTTGAGAGATTCATACTGCTGTTTTTAATGGATTTTTGCGATTTTCAGCGGATAAATGCCACTGCTATTTCCGCTGTAATTTCCGCTTCTGTCTCCATTTTGTGATCCCCCACATTATGAGGACTCCTGCAGCAACTCCTGCTGCATCGATACATACATCTCTTAGTTCACCGCTCCTCTGCGGCACGAATCTCTGGTGAAACTCATCCGTCGCAGCATACAAAGCACCAATAATCCACGCAATAAACAGCAGATTTACGCCTGTTTTCTTTTCGGCAAAATCCCTCACATCAAGCATCAGACAGCCGCCAAGAATCATATACTCAGTAAAATGTGCCATTTTGCGCACCACAAATGATACTGTCTCGGCTTCAGCATTAAGTACAGCAACAATCCACCTGACGATGAAGTTACTTTCAGCCCCAGATACTTTGCCCGGCAGAGCAGACTGCACAAAAATGAACACCATCACAAAGATGGTGATCATTATATGAATTCTGGTTCGGTCACTTCGGTGCATCACAGATCAGTACTCCTGCCAAAGCTTCATTACAGGAGATCTTCACCAGGTCCCATCATAGGAATATCTACTGCAGTAGCATCTTCGAGGTGGAACATCATCAGCTTGTGTCCCGTCTCCTCATTGTAGATGCCTTTCAGCTGCGGCATCTGCTCAAGTGAAGCCTCAGCGTACTTCGGATCTGTCTCAAAAACAGCTTTGCCTGTGTAGCGGAGCCAGTGGCCGTCCGGTTTCGCACAAGCGATCTCAACTTTAGGATTAGCGAGCAGCTGTCTGTAAACTTCCTTGAAGTCGCCTACACCGAACAGGACTTTGCCGTCCATCTCCATGTGCGCGCCCAGAGGTCTTACCTTCGGCTGATCACCATCAACAGTTGCAAGATAGAAAACACCCGCTTCACTCAGAAAATCATTAACTTTGCTCATTCCAGTAACTCCTTTCCTGTCCAACCTATTTCATATATAGTTTAGACTATTATAAATAATTATATGTTTATGCGAATTAATTCGAATTAAACTTTTACTTCGTTTTTACGCTTTTAACTGCGGACCATGTGCTGTAGTAATACCTGCCGCCGACCGACATATAAGTCCTGACTCGAACGTAATATGTAGTCTTTTTCTTCAGGCTGCTGATCTTCCTCGACGTCTTCTTGGCACCTTTGACCGTCACAGTTTTGGCACCGGTCTTGAAAGTCTTGTTAGTGCTGTACTGCACCTGATAACCCGTAACAGTCGCCTTAGGCATTTTCGTGGTGAGCTTCTTCCACTTCGCGGTGAAGGCCTTCTTGGCGGCTTTTGGCTTGTATGCAGTCGTTCCCTTCGGATTTATGTTGAAAGTGGCTACGCGCCTGCCGGAGTAGTTGCCCTTCAGCGTCACAGTAACATTATACCTGCCGATATTCTTCCTTCCGGCCTGATAAGCCACCGTATAATCAGTCCCGTTTTTCAGCGTTTTGGTGCCGTATTTGACGGTCACGCCAGGGGTCTTGACGCCATTATTCCAGGTGTAGTTTACAGTAGAAAGCGTCACCGCAGGTGTAATTGCTTTCTTCGCAATGGCAAAGCTCTTGTCGACTGTGCCGTAATAGCTCACAAGTCCGGTAACTGTTACTTTACCTGATCCTGCGTTGATATTATTCGAATATGCGAGTTCGTAGTCAATTCCTTCGGTCAGGACCTCACCGTCCACAGTGACTGTAACCGCAGGCTCAAGCTTTGCCCCTGTGTAAACAGCATTAGCCACTTCGACATTATCCTCAGTCAGCTCGGTCAGTCCGGCAGGAATGATCTCCTCTTTCTCGTCACCGCAGCGGCTGCAGGTGCGGACTCTCAGTCCCTCTTCATCAGCAGTCGGTAACTTAGTTACAACGCCGCTATCCCAGTCATGCCCGAGCGCCGGAATCTCTTTCTGTTCAACGGTCATCTCGCCGCATACGGTGCACTTCCTGCCATCCGTCAGACCGGTCTGTGTACATGTTGCGGCATATCCCGGAACAACGGATTCTTTGTGTCCCCTGGCCGGAATAATCTTCCGTGGAACGGTGATGCTGTTGCATACGGTGCACTTCTTGCCATCCGTCAGACCGGTTTCAGTGCAAGTAGCCGGTACGCCCGGAATAATAACTTCCGTGTGACCTTTCGGCGGATCTTCAACTGTCACTCTGCTCAGGACCTCGTTACAAAGCTCGCAGAGAATTACATCATCATGATAACCTTCTTCAGTGCATGTAGGCTCAAAGTATACTTCATGGATGACTTCGTCCGGTTTGTGTTCGTGTTCTACACCCTTATAAGAAGTAGTAGAAACCGCCAGTTCGCTTTCATCATACTTAGACAAAGTATCTCTGTCATAAGCATATGTTATCGATGGAGTGTTATCACCCCAAGTGGCATATTTTATAAGTTTGTAGCTGTTGTATGGCAAAGCGCCTCCAAGGAACAGGGCATTGGCCTGTTCTACAGATTCGACGTCGGCATTCGTGATATCTGCAATATATACCTTGCCGTCATCCATTCTCAGGTTGTTCCACATGTGGTTGCTGTACTTACCGTAATCTTCCTCCGGAATCGTCCAGCTTCCGCCAGCCATAGCTCCTGTCACGGTAAAGCACTCTACCTGATCTGACTGGAATTTGCTGTTGTCGCACAGGAACTGGAAAGCTTTGGCGTAGCCCTCGCAAACGACATTAGTCGCCGGATCTCCGTCAAAAACATATATCATCTGCCAAGGATCGCCATATGGGACATCATTATTCAACATCTCAGCAGCTATTTCATCGTTATATTCTGTCAGATCGCAAATCTCGTTCTTGTATTTTCTCAGTTTCAAGAAATCATTACAGTTCTTGTATTTGTCAACGATATCACGCGCGTTATTCGCTGCCTGGCTTGCCACAGCAATCTTCTCTGTATTAAGAGCGTAAATTTCTCTATCAGCATCAATCAGTTCGCCCCTGTAAGCTTCTGCGACCGGCAAAGTGACAGTGTACCAGGTGCTGTAAGTATATTGAGTCTTGTCATACCAGTAAAATTCATACGGATAATCTATTACCAATGCCTCGATGACCGTATATACATCATCATCGTTGCTGAATTTGTCTCTGTCAAATGACACGATCGGCTCTCTCTTGGTACCGGCTGCAATCGCCTTGATCTGAGGCAGTATCTCATCATATGCAGCCTTCTCCCCGACGCTCAGCTTCTCTCTGCGAGGTGCACGCGAAGCCTTGAGCATACCAGGCTTAGATGCGCTTTGCTCTGTTCCGAACTCCTTTTCAAAATACTGCATCAGAAGTTCATCTTCACTGCCGATATCTACATTGAGTTTTCTGGCGACCACCTCTGACTTGCCGTCCTCATCAGCTGTGTCCGGACTGTCCGGTTTGCCCGTTTCAGCCGTCTGATCAGTGTCGGCAGTCACAGCGCCAGCCGTCTGATCAGTATCAGAAGTCACATCGCCGGCTGACTGATCAGTATCAGAAGTCACATCGCCGGCTGACTGATCAACACCGGCAGATGCATTGCTTTCGGTCTGCGCAGAGTCACCAATAACCGCAGAATCAGCTTCAGATGCTGTATCTTTAGAATCAGATTTAGATGCTGTATCTTTAGAATCAGATTTAGATTCTGTATCTTTAGATTCGGTCTCTGCACCCTGATTCGCTTCAGAATTGACCTCGGTCTGCTGAGTTGAATCGCCTGCCGCATCACCAACATCAGCGAAAGCCATCGCCGGCATATATGCCAACACCATCGCCAGTGACATCAGGATCGCAATTATTCTTCTCTTTAATTTCATTGGGTTCCCCTCGATAACCAGGTTGAAACAATAGTTGTATTGATTTTACCATGACAGTGCCATTTTCAGAAGTATTATTGCACTACTCGGATTCAATCATATCCACCACTGTAACGTTGAAAACTGACATAGCCGAATATACACCGTTTAACATAACGAGTACTTTTCTGCTCATATAAAATGAGACTTAGCTAGCCTTATCAATGTGTAGCAATGGATTGCAGTCTTTCAATTTCAATCTAGGTTCTTTTTCCTGATTTTTCATTTTTGAACCTATTTTTCTAGGTTCTTTTTTCTTAAATTGAACTTTTGACACTATATTTATCTCTTTCATTCCTTCTGATGAAGATTGATCTGGAGAAGAGATCTGGCCTCAACTGCATTTGACGATTTATATACCCAATTGTGTTTATGTAACGAGTACTTTTCTACTCAAATTAAGTTCATCTCAGTTAGCCTACCTGAAATGAGGCAATGGATTGCAGTCTTTCAATTTCAATCTAGGTTCTTTTTCCTGATTTTTCATTTTTAAACCTATTTTTCTAGGTTCTTTTTTCTTAAATTGAACCTATGACACTATTTTCTTTTTATCGATGCTGCTGGCTTAGCCAGTGGTTAACATCAATCTAAAGCGCACAACATAAGCTTATTCACACTCAAACTGCACGAAAAAGCGGGACTGCAGCAAATCTGCATCGTCCCGCCTGAACAGCTAAGTTGTATTGTAGTTGGCTGATAACGCGTCAATCTAATCAACCTTAATCAATTCGCGTCTGCCAAATCAACCTTAATCAATTCGCGTCTGCCAAATCAGCCTTAATCAATTCGCGTCAATCTGTACATCATTCTGTAAATTTCGCAAGGTATGAATCCCATGGATCAGTCTGTAAATTTCGCAAGGTATGAATCCCATGGATCGTCGTAGACACTCTCGGTGACCTTCTTGCCGCTGCTGTTGATATATGTGACTTTGGCTGAGCCGCTGTCCTCTTCGCCCGGCTGATAGCCGAAATAGAATTTGCCGAGTTTATCAGGCGAGCACTCGATGGCGCCGTATTCACATGGAATCAGCATCTCGCCGTCCAGGCTCATGATGCCGTATTTGCCTGAGTCATCAACAACGGCGACCGTATTGCCTATGCACTGCCTGCTGATGATCTTAACCTCACCCTGATTCAGCTTGTTGCCTTCAATATCATAGAGGTCGCCGATAGCAGGTCCGTAGGAAACTTCCTCATCACTTACATACAGCCTGTCCTCCTTAATCAGCATAAATTCGCTGTCTTCCGGCACAGTCAGCTTCATCCACGCCAGCTTCTTGACCTCTTTGCCCTTGTCGTTGAAAACAGTCCAGCCGGAGTCTTCTTTGTGACATGCGAACCAGACAGGATCCGTTTTGCCTTCGATCACCTCAATGTTGTCAAATTCGAAAGGCACCAGAGTTTTGCCGGCTGCATCGATGATACCGCAGCCGTTGCCGGTATCAACTGCAATCGCTTCACCTGCAACAGTCGCCCACATGAACTTCTGGTCGGTAATCTGCTTTCCCGCAGCGTTGTACAAAGTGTATGTCTCTGAGCCTTCATCGATGTTCGCAATCTGCTCTTCAGTCATATCGTCGCTGACGGAATGACCGGAGCCTGAGCTGACCGCCATAATTACACCGATTGAATTGCCTTCATAGTCATAATCCAGATAAGAATCGCCGCAATCCGCCAGAACTTTGCCATCTATTGAACAGATAAAGCTCTTGTTGTCCTTGTGCGCACAAATTACGTATTTATCGCCCATCGGCACAACGTCGACAGTTTCGTATTCGATCGGAAGGATTTCCTTGAGATCCGGTCCGACCAGACCCTGCATGTCATGGTTCCAGACAACAGTGTAATTGCCCTGATCCTGGCTGAGATACTCGTACTGCATTGGCAGAACGATCTTGCCCTCAGCATTGATAAGACCCCACTTGCCGTGCAGGCACACAGCTCCGTACTTAGTCTCGCTGTTGCCGAATGACCAGGTCTCGTCGAAGCAGAACGGGATTCCTTTGTCACCGGTCAGACTGATAAATCCGAACTTGTCATCCAGTGAAGCGCTGATAAACTGCTGTTTGTCGAAGTTGTAATCAATATAGTCGTATATGCATGGAACGACTTCCTCGCCCGAGGTGTTGATGATTCCCTGCTTGCCGTCCTTGACGACGACCGCATAGCCTTCCCTGTAGAAAGTGGACAGAGTATCATTGTCGTATTTGCATGGAATGACTTCCTTGCCATTGCTGTCGATAAAGCCGACTTTGTCGTTTTTCAGCACCAGCCCGAGATCGCCGGAATCGTACTTGCCCGGCTTGAGTGTAACCGGATCACTCACATGCCAGTCGCCGTTCAGATCCACCGTCTCCGCCTTGAGTTCACCGGCAGCGTAGCTGACCGAAGCAGTGCCCGGCAAAGCGAATATCATCGCCATCGCTGCCAACACCACAACAGCAGTCCTGATATATCTCGGTATTTTCATATATTTGAAAGTATTCTTCATACGTATCGCCTCTGATTGAAAAAGTTAGTACACATACTACATATAGATTTTACCACGAATACTGTCACAGTATAAAGGGGTGATTTGCAATTCGAAGTATCGAAAAAGGCTCCGTTTGTGACTAAATATTCAGCAAAATCATTGAGAGTATCACGATTCCTACTGCGATCCACTGTCTGTTTGTCATCTTCTCGCGGAAAAGCAAAACACCCGCGGCTCCTGTCAGAATTATTGTGCCTACGCTGAATGTCGGGAATGCGATAACGGCAGGCACTTCGGAAAGTGACAGCAGCAGAAATCTTGCAGAGTAGTAATTCGGTATTCCTACAAGAAAGCCAAAAAGAGCATCTCTTCGCGTTAATCGCTGCCCCCGCATCAGCGCAGTCAGAGTACACAGAACCAGAGCAACAGCGAAAGTGTACAGGAGATACTGCGAAGTGTACTCTGCTTTGCCCAGCTCTTCGTAGAACTTGGACATAGCGTCGCCGGAGCCGCCAACAAGCAGCAAAAGCAGCAGAGCTTTAGGGGCTTTGACCGCACTGTTTGTTCCTGTGATTCCTGTGACTTGGCCTGTGGTTCCTGTGACTTGGCCTGCAATCTCGGAACCTGCCGGAGAATCATCAATCTGTTTGCTTTGTCCGACTCCGTTTACAATAAGTATCCCGGCGATTGCGAGGCAGATACCTGCAACCTGCAGGATACCCGGCCGCTCTCCGAAAACAATAATCGCCACAAAAGTCGGCACCAGCACGCCCAGTTTCATGAATGTCGAGGACATCAGGACGCCGTTTCTGAATATGTTGTACTGGTACAGAATGAATGATCCCATGTAAAAAACGCCGCTTATGAGGCCCAGAATGATGGTCATTCTCCCGTCAGGAAGCGGTACACCAAAACTGCTGCCTGCACTGTATAGCATGCTGAGCAGCAGGCATATCAAATAGTTGACCGCCAGTGTCGATATGTTGTTGTTGATCCTGCCCTCGCCGAATCTCATGATTACAGAGATAAGAGCGCTTGAGCAGAAAGCGAGTATCAGGTATATCATTATTCGTTCCTTGAATTTGCAATATCAAAATGATAATGTAATCGGGATTGAGGCAATCAGTGATTTGAGTCATTAAGTCATTAGTTGAGTTAAGTAACTAAGTCATCAGTCGAGTTAAGTCATTAAGCCATAAGTTATCTTATATCGTTAAAGCAAAGCCAGTATGAAAAGCATGTCAGTTTATATAGGAAACCGAACATTCTACAGAAGAGCTCTGTCAATCGCGCTGCCTATTATGATGCAGCAGCTGATACAGAGCATGGTTTCGCTTATCGATAATTTCATGGTTGCAGGACTCGGAGACGTCGCAATGTCAGGAGTCAATGTGGCAAACCAGGTTCTTTTCGTTTTCATGGTTTTCCTGAACACGATCTGCATGTCGGGCGGAATCTATCTCACCCAGTATTTCGGGGCTGAGGATTCTGCCGGAATGAAGCAGGCATTTCGGTTCAAAATAATCACCGCACTCCTCGCTTTTATTCCTTATATGCTGGTTTGTGCGGTTTTCCCAAGACAAGTGCTGTCTTTGATGCTTATCGGCAATACTGACGCTTCTGCCATCCTCGATCAGGGTGTCGCATATATCCGCCTGATGCTGTTTGTCGGTCTTCAGATGAGCATCTCGGTGTGCATTGCCACCTCACTTCGTGACACCGGAGAAGTCAGGACACCTCTTGTTATCTCCGTAATCGCTACCTGTGTCAACACATTCTTCAACTGGGTGCTCATTTACGGTCACTTCGGTGCCCCTGCTCTTGGAGTCCGCGGCGCAGCTCTGGCAACAGTAACTGCAAGATCAATTGAATTACTGCTGTACATTATTGTATGTATCAGGCGTAAACCTGCTTTTGTCTTCAGGCCTTGGCAGCTTTTACAGGTTAATGGTGCGCTATTCGTCGAAATCCTTAAGAAAGGCGGGATGGTCCTTGTAAGCGAAATGACTTGGGTTTTGGCGGAAACTATCACCACTGCTCTGTACAACGGACGCGGCGGTGCAGATGTAGTCTCCGGCATGTCGTCAAGTTTCGCAATAGCCAACCTGTTCTTTGTCGCTTTTGGCGGAACAACTGCAGCAATCAGTGTTATCCTCGGCAGCACTCTCGGTGCCGGCAAACTCGAAGACGCCCGCAGGCAAAGCAAATGGCTGCTTTCAGGTTCGCTGATGCTCGGTCTCATAATGACAGGGTTCGCAATGCTTACGACATTCCTGATACCTCTGGTTTTCGGAAGGCTCAGCAATGAAGCTATTACGATCTGCCGCAATATGGTAATACTGATGGCCGTCTTCATGCCGATATGGCTTTACACGATCTCTCAGCTGGCGGTCTCAAGGGCCGGAGGCGATACATTAATGGGCGCAACTGCCGACGCATTCCTGACGGTCTTCGTAATGATCCCGGCAGTGTTTATTCTGGCGATTTTTACAGATATCGGGCCGATCGGTCTCTACTTCTCAGTTAAGCTGATCGATGTAGTCAAAGCCATTGTTTTCCATCAGTGGCTCAAGCGCGAGCGCTGGCTCAGAAATCTGGCTGCCGAAAACAAGATATAATATATCAAGGCCGGTCATAAGACCGGTCTTTTCAGTATTCCTGATCTCTATTTTCCTACCTTCTCTCCGTTCAGAATTACAACATCCCTCAGTCATGTCTGGTCTCGTCGGTAAAACATTCGCAGAATCTTGCGGCGAATGCAGGCGGCTCATCGTTCATATACAGATGGGTAATTTCGCCAAAAGACAGCATCCTGAATAAGGCGATTCCTTCTCTTCTTTCTTCAGTCACAAGTGTAGTCACCGAAGAAGGCTGAGCACAGAATCCATGCCAGACTGTCATCGGCGATACATTCCACAGATGACTCAGCAGCACTCCCTCACATCCAAAGTGGCAGAAAAGTGCGATTGTGTCGTGATTTGGTTTCTCCGCGCGGTAATAGTTGCCTTCACGCACATACCCATGCCTGGCAAGAAGCGCGTCGAACTGTTCGGTCACCTTTCTATACTCACCGCCGACATCAGATTCCATCATGAGTTCATTCTCATACCAGTGGTCAAACTGATAGAACCGCGGATCCTGAGTCCAGTCCTGAGGAAGCCAGTCCCATGAGATCCGCTTTCTTGTCTGGTCATCAGGCCGGTTAATGAACACATCAAACTCTTTGAGCCAAGGCATGACTTCAGCAGTTCGCCCCATTTTCTTCAGAGTCAGAGATGCTGTGTCCTGAGCTCTGCCATATGGAGACATGTAAAACGCCTTAATGTCCTGTTTTGCGAGCATTTCCGCCAGGTATTCCGCCTCACGCCAGCCCTTCTCTGTCAGCGAATCGTTAACATAATCCGGATCCGCGTGTCTTATGATGAGGAGTTTCATCTATTCTTCCTCCGATCTTACGATTTCACCTTCCCAGGTTTCGATGCCGCCGAATTCATAGACCTTTGTATATCCGATATCTGCCAATTTCCGGGAAGCTTCTTTGCTCCGGTTGCCTGTGCGGCAGTAAATAAGCAGAATCTGATCCGGGTCAGGAAGCTCTTCAGGCATCTCGTCAGTGATTCCCTCGTTCGGAACGTTAATGGCACCTGCAATATGTGCCTCAGCGAATTCATCAGGCCTTCGAACATCTACTATCAGGTAGTCCGTCTCATCCTGCATCATCTGCATAGCTTCGTCCTGAGATATCTGTTTGTAAGTCGGACCATTGGAACTGCATCCGGCTGCTGTCACCATAACCAGAATGAAGGTTGCTATTACAGCAAGGAGTGTCAGCATTTTATTACTGTTTGTAGTTTTGCAGTTGTTTTTATCCATTTGTGACACCTATTTTTATTTGTGACATCGATTTGATGCATTTGCGGCACGTATTACCGTTTACCCGAATTCGAGAATTACCCCGTTTTCCCGGATTCAATCTTTATTCCGCAGGTTTCTTGTTAACTTTGATTGTTGCCGCATACGCGCTGTTGCACAGGCCAAGAACCGCGGAAATAATGAACAAAGTCTCAATTCCCAGTGTTTTCCATATCCATCCGCCGAAAAGCGCTACAAGGATAGTTATAAAGTGATTCACGGATACGCCGGTGGATATCGTAGCCCTCATCTCGTCCGGATTGTCAGCCAGATCCTGAACATATACATTCGATGCCATCGATGCGAGAGAAATCATTGAATCCAGAACGTAGTTTGCACAGCATACGATGAACGCAATATTCATCGGGAAAATATGATGAGCGAATCCGTAGAAGAAGCAGACGATCACAAGTATAAGTGTGTCGCTTATCATAACGATTTTGTAGCCGAATCTGTCGATTATCCTTCCTACCAGCGGTGATGCAAAGTATGAACATACAGCCGAAATCGTAAACAGAATGCTGATATCCATTGCTGTTGCACCGTAGAACAGGACCAGCACATAAGGGCCGAAAGTGAAGAAAATCTGCTTCCTTGCGCCGTAAAACAGCTCCAGCATGTAATATTTCGTATATTTCCTGTGAAAATAGAACCTTCTCTTGGATGGATCAGGCTTGCTGTCTCCCTTTATTCTCAGTGACGACAGGAATCCAAGCAGGATAATGGCCGCACTCATGGCGAATACTGGCTTGAAGAGTTTAGTGCTGTTTCCGAAAATGGAGAAAAGCGCTATTACCACCAGATAACCGCCAACCATTCCTACCTGGTACACCGCATTCTGCCGCCCGAGAGCAACACCGCTTTTGCCCTCCCTGGCGTATTCAAGTGTGATGGTATTCCGCATTCCCAGCTGGATATGCTCGCCAAGTGAATAGATGAAGATGGCCATGATTACCAGCACTTTGGTCGGGCTTATGACAGACTGCATAGCCAGACCTGCGAACATGATAAGCGCGCCGAACTGGTATATCCTCTCCGCCGAAAACTCATACAGAACCGCCAGCACAAATATTAGGAGCAGGCCGGGAATCTCTCTGAAAAATTCCGACACGCCCTTATCAAATTCCGACATTCCGGCCACTTCAGCCAGGTAGTTGTCGATTATTCCCTTGTACAGGCCGTACGCCAGAGCGAAAGTCAGTATTGAAATGAAGAACGCTTTGTAGCTGGATTCCGGCCTGAATGTTTCTCGTATTTTCTGAATCATATTTGTTGTTCGTCTCTATCCCAATCATACGGCCGATCACGGGCCTGTATCTGCAGCAAGCTCACGCATGTATCTGCTCCGGTCACACTCCTGTATCCACTTCAACCGAGCTGCCTTCTCTGGTCTTGGTAACCTTGATCTGCTGAGGAATGCTCTCCTTCAGCTCTTCGCGGTGGCTGATGATTCCCACCAGTTTGTGGCTGTTTGACAGACTCAGCAGTATATCCATGGCGCTTTCTATCGATTTTCTGTCAAGTGATCCGAATCCCTCATCGATAAACAGCGCATCCATCTGTACTCCGCCAAGATTCGACGAAACAGTATCTGAAAGGCCCAGCGCCAGACTAAGTGAAGCCTTGAAGCTCTCTCCGCCTGACATGCTGCCGACCGGTCTTCTGTGTCCCGTATAGTTATCCAATACCTCAAGATCCAGAAAAGTGTTGCTCCTCTTTCCAAGAGAGTCTTCCTGGCGGTAAAGCTCAAACTGCCCATCGCTCATTGGCAGTAATCTGCGGTTTGCTGCTCGTATAATACCATCAAAACCGGTTGCCTGAATATACTGTTCAAGTGTTATCTTGCCGTTTCGTGTCTGTCCTTTTACCAGATCGTACAGTCTTTTCAGAGTAGAGCTGCTCTTTCTGGCGTTTTCGAGCTTAGGCTGCAGTTCCTCAATGCTTGACTTCTTGTCAGAATTGATTTTGATCCTCATTCCGATGCTGTTTGATTCGTTCCTGACAGAGTTTACTGTATTATTTTTATCGTTTACTGCAGCTCTGAGGCTTTCAATATCTATCAGTTCTCGTCCTTCAGCCTCTTTTTCGGCCTGTTCAAGCTGATTTCTGTTAAGTGCACAGGCTGTATCGTAGTCGCTGACTGTCTTCTCGTTAGCTGCAATGACATCTTCAGTCACCATAAACTGCCTGAGTTCTTCTATTCCGGCAAAAGCATGTTCTTTCAGGAGTGAGTCAACAACTATCCCAAGCTGTTTCTCTTCTTCTGCGGTTTTCTCAAGATTAGACTCGAGAGTAGATATCTCTGCTTTCTTCTCGGCGACTGCTGTATCTGCCAGTCTTCTTGATTCTTCGGCATCTTTGATAGCCTTATACAGTTGCTCGGACTGAGTAGAGAGATTCTTCATCTCCTTTTCTGCAGTCTCCCAGTCATCGAATCCGAGATTCTGAATCTCTTCAAGGGAAGTCCTGATCATAGTCAGCTGAATGGCTGTTTCCTGCAGTTTTTGCTGGTTTTCAGCCTTCTCTGTGCTGAGTTTGTCGGTTTCTTCTCCCTGA
>JBGUIG010000061.1:0-8475 GCA_045112795.1 Anaerovoracaceae bacterium
GAGTTTCATCAGAACGTCACCGCTTTTCTCGTACGGCATGTCCTCTTCTATGGATTTGAGTACGCCTGTCAGCTCGTCACCGAGAAATATTGATATGACAGCCGGCGGCGCCTCGTTTGCTCCGAGTCTGTGGTCATTGCTCGCAGACGCGACGGATATTCTCAGAAGATCCTGATACTCGTCAACCGCTCTGATAACAGCGCAGAGGAAGAGTAGAAACTGCGCATTATCATGCGGTGTATCACCCGGAGCGAGAAGATTTCCGCCTCTGTCCGTGGAGAGCGACCAGTTATTGTGTTTGCCGCTGCCGTTGACGCCTTCAAAAGGCTTTTCATGCAGCAATGCGACGAAACCATGACGTTCTGCAACCTTTTTGATCATTTCCATAACTAGCTGGTTCTGATCCGCTGTGACATTCACCTTGGTATATATACACGCGAGCTCATGCTGGGATGGTGCGACCTCATTGTGTTCTGTCTTGGCCAGCACTCCGAGTTTCCACAGCTCATCGTTCAGTTCTTCCATAAATCTGGAAACTTCAGGCTTGATAGGACCGAAATAATGGTCATCAAGTTCCTGTCCTTTGGGCGGCATTACTCCGAACAGCGTACGTCCGGTGAACCTGAGATCCGGTCTTTTTTCATACAGATCCTGCGGAACCAGAAAGTACTCCTGCTCTACGCCTACTACCGCATGTACCCTTTTTACAGAAGTATTTCCCAAAACGCGAAGTATCCTGAGTGCCTGAAGGTTGAGTGCGTCCATTGACCGCAGAAGCGAAGTCTTCTCGTCCATTGCTTCACCGCTGTACGAGCAGAAAGCTGTCGGAATGCAGAGAGTCTTTCCCCTGATAAATGCGTATGATGTCGGATCCCAGGCAGTGTATCCTCTTGCTTCGAAGGTAGCCCTCAGTCCTCCTGACGGGAATGATGAAGCATCAGGTTCTCCCTTGATCAGCTCCTTGCCTGAGAAGTCCATTATTACTCCGCCGTCAGGTGATGCCTGAATAAAGCTGTCATGCTTTTCAGCAGTTACTCCGTTAAGGGGCTGGAACCAGTGTGTAAAGTGCGTCGCGCCCTTGGACACAGCCCAGTTCTTCATTGCCTGAGCTACAGCATTTGCAACTTCCGGATTCAGAGGATTACCCTGATTGATCGTTTTCATCATTGAACGGTAAACGTCCGCAGAAAGCATTGATCTCATAACCTTGTCATCAAATACCATTGATCCGAAATATTCAGATACTGTACTCATCACAGTCACCCCTTTCTTTCAGCAGCTTAATATCCGAAAGCTGCCTGATAATTGTGTAAAAATATACTCAAAGGATACCCCTTACTGTTCAGCAAATATAATACGTATATTGTTTGCGTTATCATATTCACAGCATATGAATAATCCGGTCATTATATTCCGGGAAATAAGGCAATAAAAACAGCCCGGTGTTCCCGAAAAGCAATACCCTTTTCAGGCGCACCGGACTGCTTCATTTGCATATTGATTCTCCGTATTATACTTCTTCCGGATCTTCTTCCACCATGTCTTTGACGAAGTCTATGAACCGCTCTTCGATTGTCGGAAGCGGGTGTCCTTTTCGCCAGACGAACAGATACTCCATCTTTTTGTCTCGGCCTGCTATCTCTTTGGATACAAGAGAATCATTAGGGATATATGCAGTCCTCGGATAGATGCTTATGCCTACTTTCCTGCCGGCTAACGCGGCAGCATCAAGATAGCTGTCCATCTCACATACGATCTTAGGCTCGGCTCCGACGTTTTTGAACCACTTGTATATCGTGTCTATGAGAGCCTTCCTGCTCGGAACTATGAGATTTTCTCCTACAAGATCCTTGATTCTTATCTTCCTGCCGTTGTCCGCCGCAAGAGGATGTTCCTTGTTCATGATCACGGTCATCTTCTCTTCGCCTACATGAAAGCTGTGCAGAAGAGAATTGTCGCATGGCGACGTTATGACAGCAAGACTGACAATTCCGCTCCGGAGTTTCTCAAGCAGATCATCTGTACTTCCGTCAAGTATCCTGAATCTGACATTAGGATGCTGCTTCATGAATCCTGCGAACCACTCAGCTGCAATGTCCGGAGCCATACCTTCGACAAGTCCGATGGAGATCGTGCCTCTCATCCCCTCTCCCATCGACAGTATCTCCGCCTGAGTTCTGTCTGCGAGGCTTAGAATGTCCTTGGCTCTGCGGTACAGAAGCTGTCCGGATTCTGTCATTTTGAGATGCCTTTTGCCTCTGATGAACAGTACTGTATCCAGTTCAGATTCCAGATTCTTGATCTGCGCACTAAGAGGAGGCTGGCTCATATGCAGCTTCTCCGCGGCTCTTGTAATATTGAGCTCCTCCGCAACTGTAACAAAATACTGCAGTGTTCTGAGGTCCATAATTAGAACTGTACTCCGTCTACCTTTACGATCCAGTCACCCATTTCATCAGGAAGTTTGCCTGTCTGCATTCCGTAAAGGTTGTCATACAGACGCTGGCTGACGTCTCCTACTATCTCATTATTGATGACGTAATCGTCTCCCTTATAATTGAGAACTCCGATCGGTGAGATAACACATGCTGTTCCTGTAGCCCAAGCTTCTTTGAGTGTGCCGTTATCTATTGCATCGAAGAGTTCCTGCAGAGCAAGTCTGCGTTCTTCGACTTTATATCCCCATTTTTTGAGAAGTTTGATTGTGCTGTCACGTGTTACACCCGGCAGGATTGAGCCTGAAAGCTCAGGTGTAACGATTGTATCTCCGATCATGAAGAAAGCGTTGGATGTGCCGACTTCCTCAACATAGCGGTGCTCCTTGGAATCCAGCCAGAGAACTTCTTCGCAGCCATGCTCCTTGGCTTTGGTCGATGCGATCATTCCGCATGCATAGTTGCCTGCAGTCTTGGCAAAGCCTGTACCGCCGATTGCGGCACGGATGTATTCCTCTTCTACAAGAATGCGGCTGCCGTGAAGCTTGCTCTCATTTCCTGCATAATATGCGCCTACTGCGCAGAGAATGATGATAAACCAGTACTTCTTGGCCGGAAGTACTGAGAAGCTTACCTCAGGAGAAACTATGAACGGACGGACATAAAGCGATGTCCCCGGATCAGTCGGTGTCCAGTCAGCATCTACTCTTACTATAGCTTTGACAGCTTCAACAAAGAGTTCCTCATCCATCGGAGGAATGCACATACGCGAATTGGTATTGTTAAGACGCTTTGCATTCATGTCTGGTCTGAAGAGATTCAGGCCGCCTTCAGGATTGCGGTACGCTTTGAGTCCCTCAAACATCATCTGTCCGTAGTGAAGAGTAGTCGAACCCGGATCAAAGCTTATCGGTCCGTAAGGGACGATGCGGCCATCGTGCCATCCCTGACCCTCATCGTAGTCCATCAGGAACATATGATCAGTGAAGTATTTTCCGAATCCCAGGCTCTTCTGGTCAGTCGGTTTTTCTTTTGGTGTAGTTGTTCTTGTTATCGGGAAATTATATTCCATCTCATGTCCCTCCTGTTGAAACAGTAATATAATAGCAGGAATTATCATCAGTAATCTGCAATGAAAATGCTATGCGGGAATTATATAACAAAAATATCAGGCCAATAAACACATTTATGATACGTATATTATTATACATATCATATTTTTTGCGTATGGAAGCATGTATAAAACAAGCCTGCATCGCCGGGATGCAGGCTTGTTATTGTATTGTGTTCAATAAGTAATGAAATTGAGGCAGGATATACGGTCTACAGACTTATTTCCGCAGACTGTCCGCTAGCTCCTTCGATCAGCGGACGGATCTTGTCAAGAAACTGTGTCACCTGCTGAGGACATCTTCCGATATACAGTTCAGGCTTGAGTATCTCCTGGATTTCTTCGTCATTAAGCTGGAACTGAGGCTCTTCAGCAAGGCGCTTCATCAGATCGCATTCCTCGCCGTTTTTCATCTTAGCAGTAGCTTCCATCGAGCATTTGCGTATTACTTCATGGAGTTCCTGTCTGTCTCCTCCACGCTTTACTGCTTCCATCAGCAGATTTTCAGTTGCCATGAACGGCAAATACTCGTTGATTGTCTTCTCTACGATCTTCTCGTTGACATGAAGTCCGTCAGTTACGTTCTGCGAAAGTCTTATGATTGCGTCTGCGCACAGGAAGCCTTCAGGCATTGAAATGCGTCTGTTAGCGGAATCGTCAAGGGTTCTCTCCATCCACTGAACGGAAGCTGTCATAGGCGCGTTCATCGCGTCAGCCATCAGATATCTTGACAGTGAGCATATTCTCTCTGCGCGCATCGGATTGCGCTTGTAAGCCATTGCAGACGAACCGATCTGGTTTTTGGCAAAAGGCTCTTCGACCTGTCTGTCATGCTGCAGAAGACGGATATCGTTTGCCATCCTGTAGCAGCTCTGAGCAACAGATGAGAGCGCGTTCAGGATTCTGCTGTCTGCCTTGCGCGGATAAGTCTGGCCGCATACATCAAAGCATTTGTCAAATCCGAACTCAGCTGCGATTGCACGGTTCATTTCTTCTATTTTGGCCTCGTCTCCCTCGAACAGGTCCATGAAGCTTGCCTCGGTACCGGTTGTGCCTCTGCATCCGAGGAACTTAAGATTATCTATGACAAAATCCAGTTCTTCAACGTCAGACACGAAATCCTGCATCCACAGGGTCGCTCTCTTGCCTATTGTTACGAGCTGTGCAGGCTGGTAATGAGTGTATCCGAGAGCAGGTGTTGCCTTATATTTGTCTGCAAAATCCGCAAGATTTGCGATTACTCCGAGGAGTTCCTTGCGGATGTATCTGAGAGCGTCTCTGTAGATAACAAGATCCGCATTGTCGGTTACGTAACAGCTTGTCGCGCCGAGATGGATTATTCCGGCTGCGGACGGAGCTGCTTTGCCATATGCATAAACATGAGCCATTACGTCATGGCGGACTTCCTTTTCTCTGGCTCTTACAACCTCGTAGTCGATATCTGTGATATGAGCTTCAAGGTCAGCAACCTGCTCTTCGGTAATAGGCAGGCCAAGCCTCATCTCCTGTCTTGCAAGAGCCACCCAGAGTTTTCTCCAGGTCTGATATCTGGTATCTGAAGAGAACAATCCGAGCATATAGTCGGATGCGTATCTTGATGCCAGAGGGGATTCATATTTATTTGTCATGGTTTATATCTCCTGATCAATAACTAAGCTGCAGCGCAGAATAATTCACATATTCCGTACTGCAGCCGGCAAGTTCTTATCTGATTACGATACTGTCTCTTTCTGCTCCTACAGAGATGTAGGTTACAGGACATTCAGTATACTTCTCAATCATGTTAATGTATTCCTGAGCGGCAGCCGGGAGATCTTCCCACTTTCTGGCTCCGGAAATGTCGCAGTTCCAGCCCTCAACATATTCAATGACAGCCTCTGCATGATCGAGGAGTGTCGGGAACGGGAATCTGTCAGTCAGCTCACCGTTGACCTTATAGTGCGTGATCACAGGGATTCTGTCCAGATAGCTGAGGACATCCATCTTAGTGATCGCAAGTCCTGTAGCAGCCTGCATCTCAGTTCCGTACTTGGTTGCGACAAGATCGAGCGGGCCTACGCGGCGAGGTCTTCCTGTCTTGGCTCCGTATTCAGCTCCTGCTTCGCGGAGTTTGTCAGCCTCCTCACCGAACATTTCACCTACAAACGGTCCCTCGCCTACACAAGTGGAGTATGCCTTGACAACTCCGATAATCTCATCAATTTCTGCTGACGGGATGCCTGATCCGACCGGAGCGTATTTGGCCAGAGTATTTGATGATGTTGTATATGGACAGATGCCGTAATCAAGGTCTCTCAGAGCGCCGAGCTGTGCCTCGAAGAGAATTTTCTTGCCTTCTGCCTGAGCATTCTTAAGGAAGAGGCCTGTATCGCAGACATAAGGCTTGATCTTCTCGCAGTAATCATTGACCCACTCTTCCAGCATTTCCATAGTGTAAGGCTCAGCGCCGTAAACGCCTGTAAGTGTAAGGTTCTTCCATTCGAGCAGTCCTTCAAGATGCGCATGGAGCTCTTCAGGATAGAACAGTTCTCCCGCGAGTATTGTCTTCTTCTGATATTTATCTGAATAGAACGGAGCTATGCCCTGCTTGGTCGAGCCGTAATTCTTGTCAGCCAGTCGCGCTTCTTCAAGTCCGTCTAGCTCTCTGTGCCATGGCATCAGAAGTGACGCGCGGTCGCTTATCTTAAGACCTTCCGGTGTGATCTCAACGCCCTGCTTTGCAACGTCCATGATCTCCTTCCAGAGATTCTCAGGGTCTACTGCTACGCCGTTTCCGAGTATGTTGACTACTCCGTCTCTGAAAACACCTGAAGGAAGCAGATGAAGTGCAAACTTGCCTTTTCCATTGATTACTGTATGTCCTGCATTGCCTCCGCCCTGAAAACGTACGACTACATCGTAATCCTCAGTCAGAAGGTCGACCATACGGCCTTTTCCCTCATCGCCCCAGTTAATACCTACTACTGCGCAATTTCCCATCTTCAGTTCTCCTTTGTCAGCCCCCGATGTTTGAAATATTTAGCCAAATAATTATACATTCATGCTGTCATCAGCATCAAGCAAAACTGCAGTTTATTATTCAGCAGTATCTGCTTCTGTATCTGTTTCTGTCTCCGCTCCGTCAGTTCCGTCTGCGTCAGGAGTATCTTCTGAGGCATTGTCCGGTTCAGCTTCGGCTTCAGCTGCAGCTTCTGCTTCCAGCTTTTCAAGAACAGACAGATCCACATCATCAAGTGTCAGTGAGCTTCCGTCCCCGATATACGGAAGGATATACACTTTGCATTCGCTGCCGATATCTCCGTATACGCCGACACAATAATTTCTTCCGTCTTTCTGACTGAAAACCATTGCGAAGTCTTTGTCGTTACCGCTCAGCGAATCTTCTCCGTCTTCATCGGTTCTGAGAGCAACCCCCGCTTTTTCATATATGAGAGCATTAGGATTGCCGTCAGAAACAGAGTAAACTGCCATGTATCCGTCGCCTTCAGCGTGGTACTCAATCATAGTATCCTCTGTTATTGTTGTCTCACAGGCTCCGTTTACTTTGAGAACTGTCATCGGATTGACAGAGAGACTGACTTCAGAATCACTATCACCTGTCTCATTTACAGTTACCCATATATAGTATTCTTTGTCTTTTTCAAGATAAGCAATGCCCTCTGTTATCTGTGTTTTCAGATTGTCCGGGGAAATTATCGAAGAAACCGCTGAGAATCCGGATGATGCATCTGCTGACACAATGGATGTGTCAAAGCGGAAGTATCCTGTCTCCTGAGGGGTGAATCTCGCACATGCTCTGTCTTCAGGTTTGATTTCAAGAAGCGCGTCCTCTTCCTCGGTAAGAAGCGGAGGCTCTGTATATTCCGGTTTTCTGCGGACAAGCATAGTGAATGATCCATCGAAAGGTTCTGCTTCATCATCGCTTACAGGTATGATAACCGAGCAGATGTAGCATTTCTCACCTTTCTGAATGAAGGTGCTGCCGCCGATCTCAGT
Source organism: Anaerovoracaceae bacterium (assembly GCA_045112795.1). Classification (GTDB taxonomy): domain Bacteria; phylum Bacillota; class Clostridia; order Peptostreptococcales; family Anaerovoracaceae; genus Crickella. The sequence continues at coordinate 7,543 of JBGUIG010000061.1, forward strand.
GACATCATCTTCAGGAAAATAGTTCTCGGCAACCATAAATTCCGTAAAATCATAGTTTGCAACGTACATTCCCAAGGCGGTTTTGTCACTGGTGCTGATGTCTGAAAGGATGAACTGGTACTCACCGCTCTCTTCGGGCTCAAAGCAGTATGTCTTCAGTCTCAGAGCATCTTCTTTCTTGTAATGAAAGCTGATCTCTTCAGCCTGATCCAGAGTTATTGCCTTGGCGAACATTCTCTCAAACAGAATCGTGTTGTAGTTCAGATAGATAACTGCCGCTGCAGCGGCTGCCAGAATTATGAGACAGACAGCAATCACTGTTCCTTTTTTCTTCTTACTGCCCATATTACCTCCCCCAGACAGATTTCCTGATTGCCAGTATTCTGTCCGTCCTTATTACAGCAAACGACCAGTAATCTGCAGCAGATTCGAAATTGATATGAATGTTTCCGCCTTCAACGATTATTTCTTCGTTCATTTTGGGAACCTCGATCCTGCTTACTTCTTTTTCGTTAACGTATATACTGTCGGAGCCGTCATCAGCAGCTTCCAGATTGTATTTTGTTATGAAAGATGTCTTCACGCCCTGAAGCATACCCTTGTATGAGCTCGATACATACAGATATTTGCCGTCGATATCCGCACCCTGAGCGCTGGAATCAATACCGGCTATTACTCTGTACATGACGGTATTCAGTTTAGGTTCATCAGGCGATCCTATAATCTGATACCCATTCATGTAGCCTTCAGATGTGCCTTTGCTTCCGATGTATGTTCCTACCCACAGTGTTCCTTTGTCACATTCGAGAAATGAAGGACGGTTCTTGATATATACAGGATTGGAGATATCTTTCTCATGTACTTCTGCCAGTGGCCTTTCGATCAGCCTGAGGAATGTATCAAATGTCATGTACTGTACGAAAGGCGATCCCT
>JBGUIG010000062.1:0-5657 GCA_045112795.1 Anaerovoracaceae bacterium
AACAGAGCAGTATTCTCTCGCAAGACAGTACTAGTAGAGGAAAAGCGTAAAGCAGTAGCTGAGATCTGGAGCAATCTGAATGTTGGCGATGTTGTTGAAGGTAAAGTAATGAGATTCACCGATTACGGCGCATTCGTAGACATCGGCGGAGTTGACGGACTTCTGCACATCTCTGAGATTTCATGGGGTAAGCTCAAGCACCCTGAAGAAGTTCTCAAGATCGGCGACATCATCAATGTCAAGATCCTCTCCCTCAACGAGGAAAAGGGCAAGATCTCTCTCGGACTCAAGCAGACTCAGCCTGAGCCATGGACACTTGTCGGTGACAAGTATCAGGTAGGCGACGTACTTGACGGTAAGGTTGTTCAGACTAAAGAGTACGGTGCATTCGTAGAACTCGAAGCAGGACTTGACGGACTTGTTCATATCTCTGAGATCGCAAACAAGAGAGTTGAGAACGTAAGTGATGAACTCAAGGTTGGCGAGACAGTTAAGGTTAAGATCATGGAGATCGACCCTGAGAAGAGAAGAATCAGCCTGAGCATCAAGGCAGCACTTCCTGAAGAGGAAGCAGCTCCTGCAGAAGAGGCTCCAGCAGAAGAAGCTGAGGCAGCTGAGGAAGTCAAGGACGAAGAATAGTCGTCAAATTTCCATAACTTATTAAGACCGGGTTCATCAGAGTCCGGTCTTTCGCTTTGTGTAGGATTATTTGATGCACTTTTTTGCTACACTTGGCGCATAAATAAAGGTATACTAATAGAAATAGTGATTTTCTGTATTACTACAGCTTGACAAGAAAGGATGATCTTTCATACATGAGTTTTAAAACAACCGCAGGTATTACTATAGGCAAGCTTGGCAGCATGGCTATCAGAATCATTGCCAAAAACAGGGGAACTAACTGGGCCGGTGAGAAAGCTATGGCTCTCGACCCTGAGCTGCTTGCTCACCTCAAGGGAATAGATCCTGAAAAGGTGCTTTTCATTACAGGCACTAACGGCAAGTCGACTGTAAACAATCTGATCAATCACATCCTCAGGTTTCATGGATTCAATGTAGTGTCGAATGTAGAAGGAGCCAACCTCATCACCGGAGTTGTAACCGCATTGGTCAAGAAAGCAAGCTTTTCCGGAGAAGTCAGAGGCGATTTCTACATCTTTGAAACTGACGAGAGATATCTGTATCAGATAAGTGAACAGCTTCCGTGTGCAAACCTGCTCATTACAAATCTTCAGAAAGACCAGGTGCAGAGAAACGGTGACCCGGACTTCATATACAGAAAAATAGCCCGTGTCATAGACAGATTCGGGATGCGGCTCTTCCTTAACGGTGATGAGCCAAGATCATGTTCCATGGCTGACAGGTCTTCTGATGCTGTTTTTTATGGCGTAGAGAAGCATTCACAAGCTTTCAGGAAGGATGATACTTTTGTTACTCTGCCTTGTCCGAAATGCCACAGCAGAATCAGGATAAACTATTTCAACAATGACGGAATGGGAAGCTTCTGCTGCGAAAAATGCGGATATACAAATAACAACGGAGTTATCCGGACGGATGAACGCGATGCAGACTATCTTGTTACAGATGTTGATTTCGAAAACAAGAAACTCAATGTCAACGGTGTTGAATATCCGATGCCATATGATCTTCCTTATATGCTGTACAACTATGCTGCGGCTACAGCTGTATGCAAAGAGCTTGCAGGCCTTTCTGAGGAAGAATGCGCAGATGCTCTCAGGAGTTTCAAGCTTCTCGGAGGCAGGATAGATTCTATTGATTACAGGGGCAAGCACATAAACTACATGAGATTCAAGCAGGAGAATCCTGAGACTCTCCAGAATTTCATCAACATGATTGCCAAGGATAAGACCGAGAAAGTAGTAGTAATCGGATTCGGTACTATTAACGATTTTGACCCGCATTATATCAATTCATTCTATGCTTTTGACTGCGATTTCTCAGGACTCATTGAATCGAATGTCAAGAAATATATATTTGTTACTGATACCATTGCGTATGATGCAGCAAACAGCTTTATCTACGGCGGTGTAGATCCTGCCAAAGTAAGAGTAGTTCCTACCAGCGATGAGGAAGAAATTCTTCAGGAAATCGTTGAATGCGGATGTGACAATGTTTATCTTACCATCGAGCTTCACAGGTTCGAGCACATGAAGGAATTCGCAAAGAAAGGGAAGTAAGATGGAAGAAATCAAGCGTAACGATACAATTAAAGACAGCATGAACGAAGATACTGCTGATAAGATCGCACAAATAATTGAAGACATCACTGATCCGGGTTCAGAAGAAGTACAGGAAACTGCCGGATCACCGGATGAAATGACGCTGCAGGAGAATATGCCTGAACCGGAAGAGATACCAGAATCAGAAGAATCTGCGGATGATACCGTGGAAGATGACTTTGATCAGGAAGAAGCATCTGATGATGACTATGATCCGGAGGACATGGATCTTGAGGACTTCATATTTGAAGATGAGGAGTCTGACGATTCAGATCTCAACAAAACCAGGATCATGAAGATGCTGAAGCCTGTGATCAATATTGCCTGGATGTATCCTGATACTCTGTATCTGCACGGGGAGAGGGGAAACGTCATGGCTCTGGTCCGCTATGCTCAGTACCTTGGGCTGGAACCTAAGATCCACAAAATCGATATGGGCACCAAGGGGTTCAATCCTCTTGAATATGATATTCTGTTCTACGGACCGGGCGAAATAACCTCTTTCAAGTCCGTTATTAAGGATATCGGCACATATACAAGGAGCCTGGCGGAATATGTCGCTTCAGGCAAAATTTTGCTGGTAACAGGCACAACAATGGCGATGTTCGGTGAAAGAATCAGAAGATTCGATCCTGATGCACCGAACAAAAGCGGTGAAGTCATTGAAGGTCTGTGCCTGATACCTGTACTGTCAGATGAGAGAGAGTATGTTTTCGGCGATGATGAATACATTATTGCTGAATATGGCGGGTATTCTATGGAACTTGTCGGAAGCCAGATACAGATGGCAGATATCGAATTCCTTGAGAATTCCAGCTACAGCAGATTCGGTTCTGTTGTTTACGGAAGAGGCAACAACGGCGAAGATGAAATTGAAGGTGTAGTATACAACAATTCCATTTTTACAAATATGCTGGGACCTCTGCTTGTCAACAATCCGTGGCTGACAGTGCAGATTCTCAAAAAGGCTGCAGAGATAAAGGGCATAGAAATAAAGGCACCGGATCCTACCTATAATCTTGAGGTGACATCTCTCAATTTCAAGAAAGAATTTATTCAGGACAAAATGGGTTCAGATTTCGAGTAACTGCTTATGAATTCGAAGATTAAAGACAGATTATTTAATATGGTTTCCGTGGGTGTTGTCGATGACAGACTCAATCAGGGATACGATATTGTAAGTACAGCATTGCTGCTGCTGAACCTGGCAACAAGCTTTGCGATGACATTCGAAGATTTTTATGCTGCTCATCATGATCTGCTGTACTGGACAGAAGCATTGACTGTTCTTTTCTTTGCGATTGACTATGTGCTGAGACTCATTACTTCTGACCGGCTTTTCCCTAATCAGAGTAAGGGCAAAGCAGCATTGTCATATATTTTCTCCGGATATGGAATTATCGATCTTCTGTCATTCCTTCCTTACTATCTTCCGGTATTCTTTCCGGCAGGAGCAGCTGTCTTCAGAATGTTCCGTGTAGTCAGGATATTCAGGCTTTTCAGAATCAATGCTTATTATGATTCGCTGGGAATCATCGGCAAGGTAATTACTAACAAGAAAACGCAGCTCCTCGCATCCATATTCATTATATTCCTACTGATACTTGCATCCAGCCTATGCATGTACAGTGTAGAACATGAAGTGCAGCCTGAAGTATTCAGGAATGCTTTTTCCGGTATGTGGTGGGCTACATCGACACTGCTTACAGTCGGTTACGGAGACATATATCCTATAACTCCGATGGGGCAGATTTTAGGTATTGTAATCACATTTCTCGGTGTCGGAATGGTTGCTATCCCTACGGGTATTATATCCGCCGGATTCGTCGAGGAGTACCAGAGGGCTCAGCGTCTTTCAGACATTCAGAAAGAAGAGAACATTCACTTTATAGAAACTGAAATCAGAAAGGGCGATAAGTGGATAGGCAAAATGATCAGAGAACTGGGAATGCCTAAATCTTCACTTATTGCTGCTATCGTTCGTGACGGCAAAACAATAATCCCAAGAGGAGATATAGTAATCACAGCAGGTGACAAGCTGATTATATGCGCTGAAGCAGTCAAAGATGATTATCTGACTGGTATAAGAGAAATCGAACTCAAGCAGAGTCATGCCTGGAATGGTCATAGAATCAAAGAACTTGATCTGTCAAGGCAGTCATTTATCTTACTTGTAAACAGAAAAGGCAAGATGATGATACCTGACGGAGACCTTGTTCTGCGTGCCGGAGATAAGATACTGCTATATTCTAAAGAAAGCAAAAGCAGATATCTTGAAGAAACAATATAACAGACTATCTGTTGCTGTCTGATTTCCAGAAGCTGCGGAAGAAGAGCATAAGTACAGGGTAGATTTCGAGTCTGCCGCACAGCATTTCAACTGACATCACAACCTTGGACAGAGGTGAGAAATCCGGCGCCGGTCCCGATACGCCAAGTTCAGCAATTGAAGTTCCTGTGTTGGTAATCATTGCCTGTGAATAATTGAGAGCATCGAAAATGCTCTCATTTTTATTGTCCAGAGATATTATCATTGCAGAGATAATAAATATAGCCATGAAAAGAGAGATGAAGAGATTAGCCTGAACCAGATGAACGGATCTGAGAGCTTCATCATCGAATTTGACAGGCCTGACAGCATTAGGATGAACCTGTCTGAACAAACCGAATTTAGCGGTTTTCATACCGATTGCAATTCTTGATGTCTTGATTCCTCCGCCTGTGGAAAAAGCGCACGCACCGACGAACATCTGCAGAAGTATCAGAAGTTCACAGAAAAGAGGCCAGCGGCTGCAATCAGCTATGACATACCCTGAAGTTGACAGAAATGCAACTGTCTGCATGAGAGCATCTCCTAATGAACGGATAAAGCTCTGGTGATTGAGAACAGTTACAGCGGCTGCAATTATCAGAGCAGTGATAAGAATCCTGCCTGTATATATTCTGATTTCAGTATGATTCTTAATAAGGCGCGCCTTGTGAATGAACAGCAGTATTACGAATGAAATATTAACCGATCCGAGGAAAGCAAAAATGGTAATTATGATTTTCTGAGCAAGCGGAAGATTTGTGATCACACCGTTACTGATATGCTGCAAACCGGCAGTACTTATGTTACTCAAAGCCGTCAGAACTGATGTAAATACCGGCATTCCGGCAAGACAGAGAGCAATAAAATGCACAGCAGTCAGTATGATGTATGTGAAAACAATGTATCCGTAACTCTGCTTGAATGAAATGGATGACTTGAGAAACTCCGGACCCGGAATCTCTACTGATATGAGCGCATGTCTGCTGAAATCCACGGTTGAAATACAGCTTACCGAAATCAGTATGATGCCAATTCCGCCGAGCCAGTTAAGCATTGAGCTGAAAAGCTGCAGAGACAGAGGATATACACTGTTAGCAGGACTGCTG
>JBGUIG010000063.1:0-19057 GCA_045112795.1 Anaerovoracaceae bacterium
TAGCGCAACTGGTTTGGGACCAGTGGGCCGCGGGTTCAAATCCTGCCACCCCGACCAATTTACACTTGTGGGCCATTAGCTCAGAGGTTAGAGCAACCGGCTCATAACCGGTCGGTCCTTGGTTCGACCCCAAGATGGCCCACCAGTATATATGCCCAGATAGCTCAGTAGGTAGAGCAGGAGACTGAAAATCTCCGTGTCCTTGGTTCAATTCCGAGTCTGGGCACCACTAAGATCCTGATGTTTCAGGATCTTTTTTTCTGTTTTTTTCTTCCTTTCTTTAAAAGCTGTTAAGGTACAGCTTAATACCTGTAAAGTTTAGTTGACCTATTTTCCTCCGATGCTAGAATTGCGGTATCACCTAATCTCGGGAATCTATATTTCCGGGATAATCTAAGTCCAATAGAAAAAAGGTTGGGAATTATGGAAAACAAATTAGCGCAGATCCGCAGAGAAAAGAAAATAGGTCAGGGATATCTTGTAGATATGCTCGGCGTAAGCAGGCAGACTATCAGTTCTATAGAGAACGGCAGATGCACACCGTCTCTTGAACTTGCTCTTGATCTGGCAAACCTTCTTGAGCTTCCGCTCGAGGAACTTTTCATTCATGAAAACCGTTTTCTCAGACAAAACTAGCAGAATAATAAGGGGGAAGGGCTGCAAATGACTGAGAGAACAATATCCGTAAGCAGAAACGTATCACTGATTCATATCTCTTTAATTATCATTTTATTCGCAGGATTGATGATATTCTTTTCTGCGAATACTTTTGCTGCTTCCAGTCCGGCAGCAACAGGGCGTATTGATTCAGAATCCGGAGCGTACCTCAGGAAATCTGCCAGCACCAGTTCCAAGAAGCTTACACTTCTTGATGACAATACTCCGCTGACTATTTACAGAGAAGTTTACAAAAGCAAGACAAGTACATCCAGAACTAAAATCTGGTATTATGTCAAGGCCGGCGGAACAAAAGGATATGTTCGGGCGGATAACGTAGGCAGTATCCAGTACTCAATGGTAACAGCGAAAGTCAAATCCAAAGTGAACTGCCGCAAGGGTCCGGGCACAAACATGAAGAAGACAGGCTCTCTTAAGAAAGGAAGTAAAGTAACTGTATTTCTTGACGCGAGACCTGTAAGCTCAACAGCCGGGGGCAATAAAGTATGGTACAGAATCTACCATAACGGAAAATACAGCTTTGTCTGCTCCAAGTATCTCAAGATAACCGGGTCAGTTAAATCCTCAGGCAGTGTAAATCCGTCACAGGAACAGATTAATAATGTTCTTGGTCTGACATCAGGAGCATTATCATCTCTGGCTGATAAACAATTTGAAAACTTTATCAAAAAACAGGGATTCCCTGAGGATTACAAGAAGAGCCTGAGAATACTTCACGCTCAGCATCCGAACTGGGTATTTACAGCGTATAAGACAGGTGTAAACTGGTCTGACGCTTTGAGCAAGGAGAGTCGAAAAGGTACTTCTCTTATTTACAAAAGCTACCCGAAGTCATACAGATCCGGAGGGTCTCAGGTTGAACCCGGATGGTACAACGCAAGTCAGAAGGTCGTCGGATACTACATGGATCCGAGAAATTTCATCAATGAAGACAGAATATATATGTTCGAAGACCTTGCTTACAGAAGCGAATATCAGAAGATCGGTGTAGTCAATAAAATAATCGGAACTACCAAGCTGCCTACATACGGATTTACAGCCAAAATCTTTATGAATGCAGGCGCAAAATACAACATAAGCCCTGTGTTTCTTGCTGCCAGAGTCGTACAGGAAACAGGAGGAAACAGCGTTTCTGTCAATGGTTCGAAGTCCGGAGGCAAAGTCGTCTATAACCCGTTTAATATAGGTGCTTACGGCAGCAATCCGGCAAAGAGAGGTCTTGCATATGCCAAGAAGATGGGATGGACAACTCCTGCAAGCGCAGTTAACGGTGGCGCTAAGTACCTTGCAAGCGGATACATAAACAAGAAGCAGAACACAGTATACTTCCAGAGATTCAACGTTGCTAACGGCTCTGTGAATGTCGGCAATCATCAGTATATGACTAACATAATGGCTCCGTACAGTGAAGCACATATTACCAAGAGTTCATATACCAAGCTCGGAATAACTCATGAGGCGCTTGGCTTCGTGATTCCGGTATATAATAAAATGCCTGCAAAGACCACACTTCCTTAATACGCAGATTGTTAATCCTGCAGTAACACATCCGGCCTGCGTTATCAGGCCGGTTTTGTATTGAAATAAATGATAATTATGATTGAAAATGGTGATGGCTGAAGCCTTTTGCTTTTTGTCTATTCAATGGACATAATCCGGTTAAAGCGATACAATAATAACGGCTCAGATAAAGCTAGAAATACAAAAGGAGATGACTGAATTATGGAAAAGAAAGTCAGCGTAGAAATATCTGCAAGACACGTCCATCTGCCGGAGGATGTATATAAGAAGCTGTTCGGTGAGGACGCTGAAATGACATCTGTCAAGGATCTTACCGGAGGAGGAGCGTTCGTTGACGCAAGAAGAGTAACACTTGTAGGACCTAAGAGCGAGATGAAGAGAGTCGCTATTCTCGGACCTTACAGACCTCTTCAGGTTGAACTTTCAAAAACTGACGCACGTAAGCTTGGTATCGATCCTCCTATCAGGATCTCAGGTGATACCAAGGGAAGCGCACCAATCAAGATTATCGGTGATCTCGGAGAACATGATGCTGAAGAAGGCGCAATTATCGCAAAGCGTCATATTCATGTATGTGAGAGAGAAGCCGCAGAATGGGGCGTTAAGAAGAATGATATAGTCAAGGTCAGCATCAGAACTGATGAGCGTTCAACTATCTACGATGATGTTGTTATCAGAACAAACCCTGAAGAATCTCTGGCAATCATGCACATCGATACTGATGAAGGCAATGCCGCAGGTATGAACGGAACTATGGATGGCTTCGTAGTCGAGTAAGAACTGTTACAAGGCATTTTCTGTCAGTCCTTCTGGCTGTACCACATCAGCATTAAAGTTGTCAGCTGGCCATACGTCTGTATGCCGTGATCCTGGCCGTTGGATTTCAGATACGCATCATTGACGCGGTCCTGGACTTCTGAAGCTTTATTCTCATGAGTGGACCAGAATAAACTGTTTTCTTCAAGCTCTCTGAGTGCATCCTCAGGGAGCTTTTTTCTTATGCTGTAATATCTGTCCGGATCAGCTGAATAGAGCGAATTGCCAGCATATATCCAAGCTATCAGCCAGCCGCTTCTTCTGAAAGAACTGTCATCAGAACCGATACAGGCAAGCCATCCAATAAAGTTCGCTTCTCCTTCATTCATGAATCCGCGGAGATGAGAGAGTTCGTGGCAGGAGGTAAAAGGCTTTTCAAGATCCGTCATCATCCCGTTGACATTCGCTTCGATGGTAAACGGCGAATAGATTCCGCTGACACCCATCATTGAAAAGAATCCGGACAGCCAGGTTAGCTGCTTTGGACGTGGATAGTATCCCCTGAGACCTTCGAGGTCACAGAATGAAATATCAGGGCTGTCTGACAGTTTTTCCATCGCTTTGACAGCGCCATCCGCAAGCTTAGCTCCGCTTGCGTAATTTATGCCGTCAGTATAAGACTCGGAGCTGCTTTGGATCTGCAAAACAGAATACTCGCAGAAATCTGCCAGTTCATCCACGGAGAATGCTGCTTTGTCAAAAGTATCTCTGTCTGCAAAAGGCTGCCTGTAGTAGTTGATACCGCAGTTTGCTGTATATACGAATATCAGAATGGATACCGTAATCAGAATATGTCTGAGCAGTGTGAGAACCGGATGACTGATTTTGCGGCGCCTTACAATAACCACAATAATATCAAGAATCAGCGCAGCCGGAAGCACTGCACAGAGAACTTCAGATACAGAAAAGGATACCTGCCCGCAAAGTTTTCCGAGAGATCCCTGCAATACAGGATAGACAGTCGTGCTGTACCACTGAGCGAATCCCGGAACCATCCTTGCAGCAGCAGAAAGACCTGCCGCGCCTGCTATCAGAATTGCGCTTATTATTAATGAAGCTTTGTGTGAACGATTCTTCTCCATGTCATATATTGTACATCTTTTTTTACACGAAAAATATGTTATGATTCATGCATGGAAACTAACGACAGAATTGAGAAATCAGAAAGATATATTCTTGTTGCGGTTGCGACTGAGGACGAGGAGAAAGCATGGGCTTCGCTGGATGAACTGGCAGAGCTTCTTGATACTGCAGGGGGAGAGACTGTCTGCCAGGTAGTTCAGAACCTTCAGCATCCTGACAGGGGGACTTATATTGGAAAGGGCAAAGCGGAAGAAATCCGAGGCATGCTGGAGATGTACGATGCTGACGGAATCGTCTGTGATGACGAGCTGACACCGTCCCAGCTGAGGAATCTGTCAGATCTTATAGACTCCAAGGTCATAGACAGAACCATGCTTATACTGGATATTTTTGCAGCTCATGCAAGTACCCGTGAAGGAAAGCTGCAGGTAGAGATAGCTCAGCTGAGGTACAGATATTCAAGGCTCCGGGGAATGGGAGAAGCACTGTCAAGGCTGGGCGCCGGAATAGGAACGAGAGGTCCGGGCGAGACTAAGCTTGAAACCGACAGGCGTGTGATTCAGAAAAGGATCAAAATACTGTCAGATGACATAGAAGCCATGAAACGTTCGAGAGACACTTCCAGACGGAAGAGAACCGAAAATGCAGTCCCGACTGCTGCTATTGTGGGATATACGAACGCGGGAAAGTCCACACTTCTCAACAGACTGACATCTTCCGACGTGCTGTCAGAAGACAAGCTTTTCGCGACACTTGACCCGACGACAAGATCAGCGGTTTTGCCTGACGGACAAACCATGCTGTTTACAGATACTGTAGGCTTTATCAACAAACTTCCTCACAATCTCATAGACGCCTTCAGAAGCACTCTTGAAGAAGCAGGATACGCAGATTTCATAATCCAGGTTGTGGATGCCAGTGACGAGCAGCATGAGCTTCACATGCAGGTTGTAAGAGATACTCTTAAAGAGCTGGATATCACCGGAAAACCTGTCATTACTGTCTGGAACAAATGCGATCTTGTAGGTGCGGATGACAAGTTCAGAGACTTCGACGCTGATGCTTCCGTCAGGATATCCGCCCTGACAGGAGAAGGTATTGAAGATTTCTGGAGTGCGGTTACAGGCATACTGAGAGACCGCAGAGTATATGTAGATAAGCTGATTCCTTACAGCGATTCTTCGGTGATAGCTGAGATCAGAAAATACGGACAGCTTCTGACTGAAGAATTTGAGGCAGAAGGAACACGCATAACAGCCTATGTTCCGAAATCTCTTGCAGAGAAGAGAAAACTGACCAGATAGCTCAGCTTTCGTATACAAGCTAAATGTTAATTGCGCAAAGCGCCGGATTTCCAACGAAATCCGGCATTTTTTTGATGCGAAAACCTGTACTGAAATGTAGGTGCGAAAGGTTTATAGTTGCCATACAGAAAGGAGCGAAGCAGATGAAGGTTGCAATGATGATGCGCGACACTGAATACCGGGACGCTCTGACAGGGATGATGACTGAGGCTGATCAGGATATCCTGATAGAGATAGCAGGTGCGGGCGGTGCTCAGAGGGAGTCTGTCATCCTTACAGATATACACCCTTCAGAGATTGAAGGAAAATCACTTGCCAGAATAAGAGACCGGACACTGTTCCTTTCATCAGTGCCTGTCAGAGAAGATTCAGACAGCAATGGCTGCAGCATCATCTTCAAATACAGCAGCGTCAGCACAATAATGGCAGAGCTGTCCCTTGTTTATTCAAAGTGGTCAGGAAATACAGGCAGCATAACAGCAGCGACCAGAATAATCGCAGTAACCGGAGAAACTGATCATCTGTCAGCCTTCAGATGCACAGCGCTTGCCCGCCAGATCGTCTACAGGCACGGAGGATCAATATTAATTCTTCCTCTCGGCTATGTCAGCGAATACAGGCATCCCAATGATACAGGAGAAGACGGATGGTTCAGAAGGCTTATGTACCTGATCGACGAAGGCAGAGACTATCCACCGGATAGCTTTGCATATACTGACACCTACGGAATCAGTTATCTGAAGCTTCCTGAAGGAATCAATCCGCTTACAGGACTTGATATCGAGTATCTGTACCGGCTGATAAGCAGCATGGGCAGCCATTTTGACACGGTGATACTGGATATCGGTTCGTGCTATTCTGCGGCAAATTGCCAGGTCATGAAGAGGGCTAACAGCATTCTGTTTTTCGGAAGCGGCAGAAGAATTGAGAACCCGGCATATTTCTTGGGTGATGAATACCTTGCTGAGCCGAGAATTATCAGGACTGCAGATCCTCAGGCTGAGGCGCGGGAACTTGACGATTTTGTGAGTGAGATATATGGACGGACTGATTAAGAGAAGCATAATTCTCAAATACAGACATGAAATAGATTACCTTGTCAGAACGATAAGAAGATGGATCACTGAATGCGACAAATCACCGGAACCGGAAGAAATTCTTAAGAGGTGTGAAGATGAATTTTTTCATTCAGCAGATCTTGCCATCGCTGAGATCACAGAGATGAAAATGATCATATCTGCCATTTACGACCGTGTATCAGGCAGATACGGCATTCTTCAGGGCTTGCTGGCGGACCCTTCTGTGAATGAAATAATGGTTAACGGACCTGACATGATTTTTGCGGAGAGAAACTGTGAAATTGTACGCATAGATGACGCATTCACATCAGAAGATGAACTTGAAGAGACCATAAGAATGCTGGCTTCAGATGTCCACAGGGAAATTAACGAAGCCAATCCTATAGTTGATGCAAGGCTTCCATCGGGATACAGAGTCAACGGAGTACTCAAAGCCGTAGCTCTTAACGGTCCGATTCTGACCATAAGAAAGTTCAGAGAAAAAGAAATAGAAATGTCAGACCTTATAGAATACGGAAGCATTACCGAGGAATGCGCAGATGACTTAAAAGCGCTTGTCAGAAGCGGCTACAACATTTTTATAAGCGGCGGCACATCCTCGGGCAAAACAACATTTCTGAACGCGCTGACTGCTTCTATCGACCCACGGGAAAGGGTGATCATCATAGAAGACTCAGCAGAGCTTCAGATAACTCATCTGGACAACAAAGTTCAGATGGAGTGCAGAGCTGCAAATTCAATCGGAAAGGGTGAAGTCACAATGGAGAGACTGATAAGGACAAGCCTGAGAATGAGACCTGACAGGATAATAGTAGGAGAAGTCAGAGGCAGGGAAGTTGTAGACATGATCCAGGCGATGAATACAGGCCATGATGGAAGCATGTCTACGGGTCACGGTAATTCAATAAAGGGAATGCTGAACAGACTCGAAACCATGTACCTGACAGATTCTCAGGTCAGCGTAGCTTCAGTGAGAAATCAGATCGCAAATGCTGTTGATATCTTCGTGCATCTCAGAAGAGATGCGGACGGACAAAGAAGGACGAGTGAAGTAGCTGAAATGACCGGATTTGACGGCGAGCGTTATATCGTCAACTATTTATATATTACCGACGGAAACGGCAATCTGGTCTCTACAGGAAGACCTCTGCAGGACCGTGAGAGACTTATCCGCGCAGGATTGGGCGAGATGATGCAGGGAAACTGATTGTTTATGCTGCATGAAATGAGATAACTGATTATTATGCCGGTTTGATACTATGACAGACCTCAGAATATACAAATTAAGTAAAACCGAAAGTACTATCATGCTTGTTGTAACTGCGCTCGCAGGGCTTGTAATATCTTTCCTCATGTACAGGAATATTCTGTTCTCTGTGGTTGTTATTCCCCTTCTTCCACGGATCAGATCAATGGTATGTACAAGCCTTGCAGAGAGGCGCAGGCAGAGATATATGGATGAATTCAAGGATTTTCTGTTCATGGCATCTACTTCGATAGGGGCAGGAAGATCGATGAAAGATGCCATATCAGAATCAATCCCATCACTCAGAAGTATTCACGGCAGTGATTCCATACTTGCGGGAGAGTTGTCCAAAGCATATGAGCGTATGGAGGTCGGAGGAGAAAACGATATTACTGTCCTCAAAGATCTTGCTGAAGCAAGCGGAGAAGAAGACGTTTATGATTTTGTGACAATCTATTCGATCTGCAAGACAACGGGCGCGAGTCTGATTATTGCTCTTTCAAGGGCTGCGAGTGTAATCATTGACAAAATGACTATTGACCGTGAAGTGCGTGAGATTGTGAAACGCAAGAAAAGTGAAGGGATGATCATTTTCATAATGCCGGTACTTGTGATTCTTTTTCTGAATATGTGTGCTCCTGATTATATCGCTCCGCTGTATGAAACTCTTACCGGGAGATTGATTATGACAGCAGTTGTACTGTCAGATGCAGGAATCTATTCGCTTATACAGAAGATCGTAATTATCGAAATATAAAACAGGAGAGACAATGTCAGGAGCAGCAGCAATACTGAATAAGCTTCGTTGTGACTCAACTTTAAGAAAACAGCTTTATGCTGTGACACTTGCAGCAGCACTTCTCTTTCTCGTTATTACCGTCAAAGGACCCGAAGAACAGGGCAGACTGATAACGGACGAAAAGGGAGATGTCACATGCATCAGAAGACATTCGATGACATCAGCTGAGCGCTACGATGTAACAGTAATAGTAGGAACCGGAGATGAAGCCTCAGAAAAAGATGTAACAATCGGGCTTCGGGGTATTACCGGAGAGAAATCAGGAAATCTTCCTGCCGGAAATGATGAAGATATGAGGCAGGCGGAAATCGATGCTGAGATAGACCGTATGCTGACTGAAATAGAATATTCAGATGATGACACCGTGCGGCTTCCGATGCAGCTGTCCGACGGAACTCCTGTAACATGGAAAGCCAGAAAGCAGGATGACAGGACAGGAATCGTGTTTATTCCGTTTGTTTATGCTGCAGTAGTCGCAGCCGCAGTCAAATCTGCAGTCGATAAGGATTCCGGCACTGAACAAACAACAAGAAAAGAAATACTCAAAGGTCTGCCAAGATTCTGCAATCAGCTTTTTCTTATGATGAATGCCGGAATGATACTCAGTGATGCTTTCAGAACAATATGCGACAGCTATGCGAGATATGGTGAAGAAAAAATGTCCGTATTCGAACGGGAACTGACGGATCTTATCAGAGAGAACGAAGATAACCGGATCAGTACCGCGTCACTGATAACCGAATATGCATCAAGACATAATGTCAAGGAACTTGTAAGGATAGCAACGATCCTTACCGAAAATGAACGGAGGGGGAGCGATGTTATAGAAAGTCTGAGCAGGGAGAGTAAATATCTATGGGATGAAAGGAAAATTGTTGCCCGTGAAAGCGGAAGAATGATTGACATGAAGATGTCATGGCCTCTCGGAATGCTGCTCATACTTCTGATCGTTATCACTATGGCGCCGGCACTTCTGAATATGTAGAGCCGGTATGAAAAAGGGAGGAACTATATGGTTAACAAGGTAAAAAGAACATGTATGAGACTGTTCAAACCGGTCCGCAACAAAAAAGGAATGGAGATGGTACAGGTGGCAATTCTGGTCGCGATAGCAGTAGCTGTCGGTATCATCTTCAAATCCTCGGTGACAGATTTTGTCAACAGAATATTCGGTAATCTCAATGCAGCCAACTTCTGAATCATGCAGGATGTATATACGATCATCACAGCAGTCATGCTTCAGATTCTTAAGGACCAGATCATTTACAGGCAGAGTGCGTCATGCACCGGCATTTCTGTCCCGCCTGAAACCGCTTCACAATAAGAGGGGTTCTCAGATGATTGAGGCAGCTGTTACACTGCCGCTTCTCATACTGACTGCGATGCTGCTTCTGAGAGTGTTCACTTTCTATCTGGAAATACTCAGCACAGGTATTACCGAACATATGACAGCTCTCGAAGCCTGGGACAATTACCGCGGCATAGGGGTCAGAAAATACACATCACACAGAGAAATAAAAATGATCAGGGGCGGAATACTTAATTTTGATCTGGTCAAATCAATTGATACTGATTCGAATCTTCTGAACGAAGACAACCTGGTAAGAGCCGGCGAGCTCTTTGACTGACAGGCGTATGGCATACAGACTTAAATCACAGATCAAAAGAACAATAAGAGGAAACAAAGGATCATCTGCTGTGTTTCTGGCGCTCGCATTTCTCGCTTTCGCTATATGTATTACAGGCGGAATCGGAATATCCAGAAAGCTTGCGGTAATGAGTGAATGCCAGGCGTACGGGAGAGTCTGGACTAAGGCCGTTCTTTCAGAATATGACAGACACCTTCTGGATGATTATAAACTGATGGCTTACTGGGGAAATGAAATCGAAGTTGACAGGAAGATTGATGATTACCTGGATTATTCTGCTGCTGACAGGCTGAATGTAAGGCTGGGAGCTACTGAATCCGATCTTGCAGGTTATGAACTCGGGGAACCGTATAATTTCAGAATGGCTCTTGAAAAAGGCTTTGCTTCATCCGCAGCGGAGTCGATTCTGTCAGGACAGGGAAGAAAACCAAGAAACGGAAAACTAATAGGAGATGAAGATCATACAGACAGCAGCGATGCGTCCGGCGTGAGCGGGAGCAACAACTCCGGACGCATCATAGGAAATACTGTAGTCCTTGACACCCTCCCGTCAGGAGGGGCACGAAGTTCTTTTTCAACGGATTCATTTGTTGAGAGAGCTAAGTCAGCAGGTAGCGAGGAGGGTGTCAGGTCTGCTGCTTCATCTGCAGGGATTGAGATGTGGTTCATGTGGCAGTACTTCAACAGCTGCGTTACTACTACTGATAATAAACCTCATTATCTGAGTAATGAGCTTGAGTATGTTGTCAAAGGAAGCCCGGATGACACAATCAATTATGAAGCATGCAGAAAAAGAATTTTTATCATGAGAAATGTTCTTAATCTTGCTGCCTTGTATAAAGACCCGGCAAAGGTCGAGCTCATTGAAGCTGCTGCTCAGCTGATAACTCCGGGACCACTTGGGGCGGCAACACAACTAATTCTTGCAGAGGCATGGGCTGCGGCAGAAACAGAAAAGGATCTGGACATTCTGTATGATAATGGAAGAATTCCGGTTATTAAGAGGCCTGATCAATGGCAGACAGATCTTGAAAGTGTGATCAGGAGCAGTGAAGTCAGAAAAAAACTGGATGATGAATCCAGGCAGATGCTGGATGAGAACAGTGAAGAGATTCGCAGTCTGCCGGGAATCGGAAATGCTGCTGAAGTACTTACTGAAGGACTCAGCTACGATGACCATCTAATTCTGCTCATACTGTGTGTCAACAAAAATACCAGACTTCTGAGAGTAATGGATATTGTTCAGATCAACATGAAATACAGATATTACAGAGACTTCAATCTGATGGAATACTATACAGGAGTAAGATTTGCGCTTACAGCGGACGGCAGAAATTATGTTTTCGAGGACAGTTACAAATAGAAAAACAACTACGAGTAAATATTCAGGATATGCTCTGAATAAAAAGGGAAGCTATATAGTTGAGGCGGCAATCACACTGCCTCTGTTTATCATAGCTGTAGTTGTCATGAGCTCAATCATCCTGATGTATTCCTGTATCGAAAACTGCACGTTTATGGCTGCCAATGAACTCAGAACGGGTGCTGCAGAGGCTGTATTCGCAGATCCGGGCATTCTTATACCTCACAGGCTGAAGACTAAGATACTTGAAAATCATTCACAGATCAGTTCAGCCAGAGTCACGGATTTCGGTTACAGGGTTTCAAGGTGGGGTGAAGATGAGCTGATAGCAGTGTCACTTGATCTGCATATGAAGACTGATAATCCGGCGGGTATCAAAGCAAGTGCTGATTACGAGCTGTCGCTTGTGACCCGCGCTTATGTCGGAAAAATCCGGGATATTCCTCCGATGACTGCTGACGAACTTGCAGGTGCTGATTCGGATCCGGTGTTCATATTTCCCCGGAGAGGGGAAAAGTATCATTCCAAAGGCTGCGGGTTCCTGACTGCGGCTTCAACATCAGGAACGCTTACATCAGGGATGAAGAGAAAATATAAACCATGTCCGCTTTGCGGAAGCAGAAAGGCAAGACCGGGTTCGAAAGTCTACTATTTTCCTGATTACGGTGAATCATATCATCTTGCAGGGTGTCCGGCACTTGAACGCAATTACATAGAAATTGACAAAAAGGATGCTGCAGCCAGAGGGTATACACCTTGCTCAAAATGCGGAGGCTGATAAGCGCATATTATCTGAAATGTATAAGATCAATATTTTGGGGGATGTTTATGGGTACACTCAAACATGGATTGAACGGATACAGAATACCTGCTTATATGGAGGAGATTCTGGCGCACAACTACTGCCCGTATTTCATAAGGATGTCTATTGTGAGGGACGGAGATTCATATAAGTTTTCCTACAGACCGGGAAAGCTGATAAGACTCAGAACTGAGGACCTTGACACTTACGGCAGATTAATGCTTCTAAGGTCCCTGATAACGATAAACGAAGCTGCCGAAGGATATCTTATAAGCGCAGAAAACTATCTGCTGGAACCGGAGCTTTTATATACCGATGGAAGAGGAACAGCACCGGGGAATATAAGACTGCTTTTTTACCCGGATGTCCGGAGGCTGAGATTTTCACTGAAACTGATGCTTTTTGAAGAGAGAATCAAAAGCAGCGGCAGAGAAGAAAGAGAACTTATGGGACCGCTCAGGGAAATTCTTGAAGGCGGAGATATAAACAGGGCAAAACTGTATCTGGACAAACATATACTCAGAATAGAGAGCAGAACAGTAAGTAAAGCAGGATAGATTACAGATAATCCTGTATCAGTGGTTCTATTCGGTAATATGGAAGACCGACTACATTCTCATAGTCACCCTCAAAATGATCAATGTATCTTCCGAAATATCCCTGGATCGCATATGATCCTGCTTTATCGTAAGGTTCTTCGCGTGAAATATAATCAAGAATGTCTGCATCTGAGTAGTTGACGCAGTGAACTTCGGTGATATCACTGAGAACATTGCAGTTTCCTGTATCTGTATCAATCAGCGCGACTCCGGTAACAACATAGTGATAGGTGCCTCTGATTGAATCGAGCATGCGGAAAGCATCCTGTGCATCGACCGGTTTTCCCATCAGCTCATTCTTCCAGACTATTGTATCAGCACCAATGATAATATGGCCTGCCCACTCAGGGTTGTTACTGATAGTCTCATAGCATGCCTCTGCTTTGCGTCTGGCAAGAGTTTCGACTGCTTCGGTCATACCGATTCCTTCAGGAAGGGATTCATCGGTATCTGTCGGCATAATAACAGCATCGATACCATGGCTGTGAAGAATTTCAATTCTCCTTGGAGATTTTGATGCAAGAATTACTTTCATTTATGACTGCTCCTGTTGTATGATTAAGTTCCTCACAAACAATACATCATTCCGGAGTATTTTGAAAGTTGTTATTTGCAGACGCGGAATAAGTTATATTCAGAATGCACGAAAAATTAAAAGAATAACTGTTGACATTACTTGCGGAAATGCATATAATACATGAGGTTAAAGCAGAAGTTATCCGCTTCTCGCCTTGCAGACTGGCGTTGGCAGGGCTCAATAGCAGAAAGATTTCTATTGTTGCGGATACTTGTGTGTCCGCAATTTTTAATTATTCGTACTGTTACCGGTTTAATAATTGGAGGTAAGAACAATTAGTACTAAGGACAGCAAACAGACCCAGATCAATGAAGAAATAAGAGCATCTGAGGTCCGCCTTATCAATGAAAACGGCGAAATGGTAGGCATCGTCGCTATCGACGAAGCTCTCAGACTGGCTGAGCAGGCAGATCTTGACCTTGTCAACATCTCACCTAATGCAGTTCCGCCTGTATGCAAGATTCTTGACTACGGCAAGTATCGTTATGAGCAGCAGAAGAAAGAGAAAACTGCAAAGAAGAATCAGCATGTTACTGAGATCAAGGAAATCAGACTGAGTGCTTCCATAGAGGATCACGATGTCCAGGTTAAAGCCAAAACCGCAATGAAGTTCCTGCAGGACGGAGACAAGGTCAAAGTGTCACTCAGATTCCGCGGCAGAGAACGCGATTACACACAGCTCGGTTTTGATGCAATGGCAAAATTCGCGGAGATGGTTTCCGAATACGGTGTAATTGAGAAACCGGCTAAGATGGAAGGCCGCAGAATGAACATGTTCCTTGCGCCGAAGAAAGATAAGAAGTAGAAAAACACATTCACATAGGAGGAGAAACCCAATGGCTAAGAACAAAATGAAGTCACACAGAGGCGCTATGAAGCGTCTGCACGTTACAGGCTCCGGCAAGGTTAAGAGAAACAAGGCTTATAAGAGCCATATTCTCACCAAGAAGACAGCTAAGAGAAAAAGAGGTCTGCGTAAAGCAACTACTCTTACAAGTGCAGATCTGAAGCGTATGCTGAGATCAATGGCTAAGTAATTCAGGAGGTGTAGAGATATGGCAAGAGTTAAGAAGGGCGTTAACGCTCATAAGAGACATAAAAAGGTACTGAAGCAGGCTAAGGGCTTTTACGGCAGAAGAAAGAACACTTTCAGAGCTGCTAACCCTGCAGTAATGAGAAGTCTCAGATCTGCATATGTAGGCCGCAAGAACAAAAAGAGAGAATACAGAAGACTGTGGATCGCAAGAATCAATGCAGCTTCAAGAGCTAACGGAATCTCCTACAGCAAGCTCATGAACGGTCTTAAGAAGGCTGGCATCGAAATCAACCGTAAGATGCTCTCCGAGATGGCTATTTATGATGCAGCTGGATTTGCAACACTCTGCGAAACAGCTAAGAAGTATTGCTAATCAATAATATGTGTTTGATAATCGCGGGCGCAGCTTCATACTGTACCCGCGATAATTAATATCTGTGTAAAACAGGGAATACAACTGAGGTACAATCGTGGAATACTTTATAAGTCATATTGGAGTTATTTTTATCGCAGCATGCTTCGTTGCTGTATGCGCAGTAGCATGGTGGTATCTCACAGACAAAAATGCCAGACTCAAAAGACAGAGGGCAGAGGCAAGAAGAGCTGCAGCAGCAGCTAAGGCAGTGTCTGAAGCTGAGAAGCCTGAAACTGACGAATAGCAATCATAATTCAGCATGTAACAGTCAACCCGGATTCATCCGGGTGTTTTTTATCTCTAAAATGCGGGAATACATCTGTCAGAAGCATGCAGCAGAAGAGCGAAAATGCTGATTTTGTACATTTCCGGCTCCAACTGGCGAATTCCGTATTCTTGAAAAACACTATATATTGTGATAATCTATAAACGGATATTCATCATTTCGTTATGGCTGGTCTAAGAGCCATTTATCGGACGAGGAATTGAAGACGGAGGGATCAGATATGAAATGCCCGTATTGTAATTATGAAGACACTAAGGTTGTTGATTCGAGACCTGTTGAGGACGGTCTTGCAACAAGAAGAAGAAGAGAGTGCGGTAAGTGCCACAAGAGATTCACTACTTTTGAGAAGATTGAAAACTCTCTCCTGGTTGTAGTCAAGAAGGATGGTACCCGCGAGAGCTTTGACAAGAACAAGATCATCAACGGTATTATGAAGGCCTGCCAGAAGACCAAAGTATCCTACGATGATGTTCAGCGCATCGCTGACAATATCGAGCGCGGTCTCAGCAACACAATGGAGAAGGAAATCCAGTCAACGATTATCGGAAGACTCATTATGGATGAACTCAAGAAAATCGACCAGGTTGCTTATGTAAGGTTTGCTTCGGTTTATCAGGAGTTCAAGAGTGTTGATACATTCATCGACGAAATCAACAAACTGAGATAACCTGACAATATTAATTACAATTTCAGAAAGGATCAATTAATGCTTAGAGTTGCAATAGACGGCCCTGGAGGCACAGGCAAGAGCACGATAGCTAAAGCAGTTGCTGCCCGTCTCGGTCTTGAGTATATCGATACAGGTGCAATGTACCGGGCAATGGGACTGAAATCCATGCGCCTGGGAGTACCGGCAGATGACACTGCTGCTGTTGAGAAGATGCTCGAAGATACTGTGATTGATTTCAATGACAATCATATGTATCTTGACGGAGAAGATGTCAGCGGTCTTATCAGGACCAATGAAGTTTCAATGGCCGCATCTAATATTTCCAAGCTTCCGTGTGTAAGAGCCAAAGCAGATGCGCTCAGCCATTACCTGGCATCTACTAAGGATGTAATCATGGAAGGCAGAGACATAGGAACAATTGTTATTCCGGATGCCGAGGTCAAGATTTTTATGACTGCTGCTCCTGAAGTCAGAGCCAAGAGAAGATATCTTCAGCTTCTTGAAGCTGGCAAACCTGCTGATTATGATGAGATTTTTGAGGATATCCAGAAGAGAGACTATCAGGATTCACACAGAGATTATCACCCTCTCAAGCAGGCAGATGATGCAGTTTATCTTGATACTTCCGACCTTTCAATGGAAGATAATATCGAAGTCATTATCAGGATCATTCAGGAAAAAACAGGTTCAGGTGCAGAATCTGCAGCTTCAGATTCAATCTCAGAAGACTGACACTGAATAAACACTCAACTTTCAAGCCTCGTTCCTGTGAGCGGGGCTTGAAATATGATATGCTTTGGATGTGTGCTCCCGGAAAGGGAGAAAAATGCAGATCAAGGAATTGCCTGAGAATGAAAGGCCGCAGGAAAAACTCATGTTCGCAGGTCCGGGAGGACTCAGCAACTCTGAACTTCTGGCTCTGATAATCAGGACCGGGGCAAGTGATAAGTCGGCAATTCAGCTCGCTGAAGAAGTACTTGCGTATGCTTCATCCAACATAGGAGATCTGGGCAAAGCAGATGTCAGGGAGCTGACGGAAATAGACGGCATAGGCGCTGCCAAAGCCTGTTCAATCGTAGCTGCTCTGGAACTCAGTAAGAGGCTTATATCCGGAAGGGTTATGGAAACTTCCGGAAGACTTACAAGCTGCAAGGATGTAGCAGAACTACTGATGCGTGAGATGATGTACGAGAACCGTGAAATATTCATGGCAATCAATCTCAACACCAGGATGAAAGTTGAATCGAAAACTATCATTTCCATAGGCTGCTTGGATTCAACACTGGTGCATCCGAGAGAAGTTTTTACGCAGGCTATCAAACGGGGCGCCGCTGCAGTGATTGTCGCTCATAATCATCCGAGCGGAGATCCCGAGCCGAGCGAAGAGGATGTTTCGGTAACCCTGAGGCTTCTTGAAGCATCGCATATTGTCGGCATCAAGCTTGTCGACCATGTAATAATAGGCAACGGCAGTTACTCAAGCATGAGAGATATGGGATACTTTCCCGAATAGACATAATTAACAGATTTTTTTATCGCACCTTATAACATAGAAGGGGGCAGTGTAGAGCATGGCTAGGACTATTACTGTAAACGCGCTCATAGACGCTCTGAGACGCGCAAAACTGCTTGTTAAGGTTAATGGTGGCTCTTATTCAGAAGACATAACAGGAGTCACATACAATTCAAGAGAGGTAGAAGCAGGCAATCTGTTCGTCTGCAAGGGAGCTCATTTCAAAGAGCAGTACCTCCATGATGCACTTGCCGCAGGTGCTTCCTGCTACGTTTCAGAGGACCTCTACGGATACGGAACTCTTATTTGTCCGGAGATTATCGTATCGGATATCAGGCTTGCTATGCCGGTTATCGCAGAGACATACTACGGCAGACTTTCAGACAGCCTGCGCATTGTCGGAATCACCGGTACCAAAGGAAAATCAACAACCGCTTACTTTGTAAGATCCATACTCGACGAGAGCATGGAAGCTGTGGGCGGCGTGAGAACCGCTATCTGCTCCGGAATAGACAACTACGACGGAGTAATCGAAGAAGAATCGCATCTCACTACACCTGAGATAATGGAACTTTACAAGCATATGCAGAATGCCATAGACTCAGATATCAAGTACATGACCATGGAAGTGTCCAGTCAGGCACTGAAGTACGACAGAGTTGACGGCATCACATTCGAAGCAGGCGCTTTTCTGAATATAGGAACTGACCATATCAGCGACATCGAACATCCGGATTTTGATGATTATCTAAATTCCAAACTGAAGATATTCGCTCAGTGCCGCAAGGCATGCATCAACCTTGACTGTGATGAACAGGACAGAATAATAGAAGCTTCTGAGGCCTGCCCTTATGTAATAGCTTTCAGCCAGAAAAATGACGAAGCTAACATCTTTGGATACGATATCAGATCAGAAGCGGGCAAAGTATCACTGCGTGTCCGCGGAATGGATATAGAGGGATGGAACGACTTTGACGAAGAGTTCGAGCTCGGAACATTCGGCACGATCAATGTCGAGAATGCGCTTGCTGCGATTTCAATCGCTGTTTTGCTCGGAGTTCCAAGAGAATACATCAAGAAGGGTCTGGCCAAAGCAACATCTCCGGGCAGAATGGAAGTTTTCTACAGTGAGGACGGAAAGCGTATTGCGATAGTTGATTACGCGCACAACAAGCTCAGTTATGAGAAATTCTTTGATTCAATCAAGGAAGAGTTCCCTGACAAAAAATTCATGATCGTATTCGGATGTCCGGGAGGCAAAGCCTTCGCAAGACGTGAAGAACTCGGAACTATTGCCGGGGAGAGATGCGCGTATTCAATCATAACTGAAGAAGATTACGGGGAAGAAGATGTCAACAAAATCTGCGAAGAGATTGCAGGTTTTGTAAGAGCAGCCGGCGGTGAATGCGAGATCATTACTGACAGAGTCGAAGCTATCAAAAAGGCAATAACTCTGATGGATGACGATACTATTCTGTTCCTGCCGGGCAAGGGACGTGAAACAAGAGAAAAGAGGGGAATACAGTACATCGATACTCCGTCTGATGCTGATGTAGTCATCGAGAACCTCTGATAACTGCGGAATCATAGATTCGGATATCCGCATAAATTTTTACAACGA
>JBGUIG010000064.1:0-12393 GCA_045112795.1 Anaerovoracaceae bacterium
GCTATATCCTGACAGTCGATCAGGATACCGGTATGACCTACATATGCTTCATCATTATCGTAAGTCTTAAAGACGATGCTGATGATCGAACACTTATCGTTGTTGAAAACTATGCCATGTTTCTTCCAGTTGTCAGGCAGCGCATCAGCAAACCCGCCACCTGAATAAGGAGTCTCCCCGAACATTGTAGTAAAGAGCTTCTCCTTATCACGGAGCATGCTGTACTCCTCTTTGTTTTCGATCGCGTCAATGTCAAACATCAGATAGTCGCCATCATACCTATCATTTACACTGTCATAGCTAATGGCATCGCCTGCAAGCAGCATAACAGTCATACGGCAGTCTGCGTCTGAAAAGCCGCTTTCTCCGGTGTTTTCATTGTTGTTCGATGTATCTGTCACCCATTCTTCGAATACATCTGCTTTGAAGAGACCTGCACTTTTCAGTATACCTGCGATCTCTGTAACATTGTCCGCCGTAATATTTTCGGTACTAAAGTGGTCTGCGTTTTTCTCAGCGTAATTATTGATCAAATCGAATAATTCTTCAGTGGTAGTCCATCTTCCTCTGTATGGTTGCTCAACATAGTACTGATCATCCTGTTTATAGACATACAGACTCCTGTCCTCATCCCGATTCACTGTATGGAAGTTAACGATGACATAGGATACTTCCTGCGGATTGTCGTTGACTGATTCCCTCCATTTTTTACATGTTGTACTTATCAGTTCTGTGATCGCATCTTTATCATTGCCATCAACATTTACGATCTTGAAAACAGTGCATGAGTCATCAGCAAACTGCAATTCAATACTGTCTATCCTGTCTGCGTCAGGAAGATCGACCTTCTTATCATTTGAAATATTGCAGCCAACAAGAGCTGCAATAATCAGTACAACACATATTAAACAGCTGTATACTTGTCGAATATTCATGTATCCTATCCGTTCCTTTCCGGGAGAAACGGTATTTGATCCGCATTTTAACTCTGTACGTTTTAGTTTATTTCAACCAATACTGCTTCTTCAGGCAAAAAGTATTCTTCAGAATCGCTGCTGACTCCCGCAGCTTTATATGCTTGTTCAAAAGAAATCTCTTCGATGTTGCTCAAATAAACAAAGGTCGAATCAGCTGCGGCGTTTGGCATCCTGCCTGTGATCTCGAGACGATATTTATATATAACGTCGTTACACATCCATGTCCCGTCACTCATTTCGTAATATATATTCATATTGCCGTCAACGGCTGCTATTGCGGGATCAGCCGATTCGTCTTCCGGGCTGCTTCCGTAAATATCTTTATGCGGGAATTCTACCGTGTCGGTTATTTCCGCATTACCGTCAGGATCTGCATATACAGTAACGATTACATATCCGCATTCAGGAAACGGTACGGACGGTCTTGATTCACAGATAATGCGGTAATTTGTGCCTGCAACGACCTGCGTCGCAAGAAGCGCGACAGGCGTATACTCAGCGCCGGTAAGCGTTTCACATGCTTTCTCAAGCGCCTTCTTTGCGTCTTCCGTCATCTCAGGGGATCCGGTTTCAGTCCAGCCGCCATCGATATCAACCTCAGCGCCTTGGCCATCAGCATTGCTCGAAATGATTTCGGTTATCTCCGCGTTTCCTTCCAGATCTTCATATATATAAACAATTGAATATGTTGTTTTTGCGTCAGGGACAATGGATGTCGCTTTGCATAATACACAGTGATTGGTACCCGCTACGACCTGACTTCCAAGATAAGCAACAGGCGTGTAATCAACACCATCAAGTTCTGAAACTGCCTTTTCAAAAACCTTTTTGAAATCATAGGTTATGACAGGTGAACCCGCTTTTGTCCAGCCGCCAACTATTTCACCACCGCTTTCAATATCGCCTGCATTGTTGTTTTCTTTGTTTTGCGTGCTGCAGGCTGCAAAACAAAGAACACTTACTGAAATCAGTGAAAGACAAATAATGATCGATATTGTTTTTTTCATTTCTATCACCTCCACTGTTAAGTGCAGAAAAACACTGAAAGTGTTGCATTGTTTTTTCAGTTGCTTATTCAAACTGAAATGTGACTTGGTTTTTTGTTTTGCAGCAGACATCGGTCATCCGACTAGTCATATTATTATTGCCATTATATCTGCCGACGTCAATTTAGAAATCTGCGTATGTGAAATCTGTGCTTCCGAACATGCTTCCGAACAGCGAAAAAACATACAGCACTGCCATAAGGCTGAAGTAAATCAAGGTGTATCTTACCGATACATAGCTGTTGATCCTGTTAAACAGCAGTTTGACTCGTTTGACTATCATTTTGATCCTTTCTCAGTACAGAAGTTGTATATCTCTCTATCTATAAGCGCCCAGCCTTTGTTCCACGGGTGTGTCACATCTTTCGTTATAAACGGTTCATATTCATATACTGTCAGGTCCGCTGCTTCTGCACCATATTCCTCAGCAAGCTTAAGTATCCTGTCTGTCGTATCTCTGCGCTGCTGCTTTCCTGTTCCTATGTAGTCAAACCACTTCCCGTTTACCGGCATGATAATAAGCTTCGCCTGCAGGCCGGTCTGTCTGCACACTTCTAGAAAAGCCTTTAAGTCATCAAACTCAGGTGAATCAGCGCATATCCTGTCCGGATGCGCGTTTTTATCAGTTTCATATATCTTGCTGAACTTCCGGTTCCAGGATTTGTCTGAGATGTCAAAAGGGTTATCCGATGCCTTCAGGCTTTCCTCCTCCGCCTGGCTGACCATCAGATCGAAAGCTTCGTTGCTGATGGTATCAAGAGAGAATTTAAGATCATCCTTTTTGCTTATCCTTTTGACTGCCATGGCAGCTGAAACGCGGTCTCTGTCAAATGCAAACAGTTTCTCCGTTTTGAACAGCGCCCTGTTGATAATATCTTTTCTGCCATCGACCAGATATCTGTTTATGATACTGACCTTTGTTCTGAATTTGTTGTTGTCTGCCAGGAGTTTTTCACTTCTCTCCGCAACATATTTCTTTGTACTGATATCAATTTCAGGATTCTGCATGAACTTGATATATTCTGATTCTGAAAATCTCAGTCCATAATTTACCGAACTCACACCGCCCTTCTTGAACCAGGTAGGCGAAACCAGCAGTATAACTTTTCTGCTGTCAAGCCTCTTTTCCAGAGAGCCCGCTGCAACACTGTGAAAAAGAATCTGGTTGCACGGTCCACCGATGAGCATCAGATCGGCATCTTCAGTTCTGAGCGCATTTTTCGGATGATACTCAGATCCCCTGCCATGTCTGAATTCGGAAGACCCCATGACCAGCACCGTGTCTGAATCGATGTTTTCTGATAATGCAGAATAAGACAGATCCTTGTATGGGTTGAACCAGAACCCGAACCTGCCATTATCTACTCTCAGTGACAGACCGCTTGTGACCGTATGAGCTGATAACACAAATACGACCATAAGTGTTGCAGCAGCGATGAATGCTCTTATCTTCCTCATATTTCCTACTGGATCAGGCTGATGTCAGCCGCTTTTCGACTACAGCGATGATCCTGTTCGGAGTCGCCATCTCTTCCCTTGTCAGCTCTGAAGGGGACATTTTAAGCCCGAACGCTTCTTCTATCCACAGCAGCAATTCGATGTAATCCAAAGAATCAATCAGTCCTTCTTCAAGCAGATCGATATCCGGGTCTTCCCTGACGATCTCGTCTCCGCATAATTCTTCTATCATAACCAGTAGTTTTTCTCTCATTTTGTGTTCTCCTTTACATAAGACCATGGGTGCGCATCAGGAAGGCTATACCTTTGGTGAATCTTCCCGAAAAGATGAAGAATCCAACAAGCACCAGATGCAGTGTCACAAACCACGAAATAACCATGAACCATTTGTCCTTTTTATGTTTTTTATAGAAAGCTGACTTCTTTCGTATGATCTCAAACAGCACCAAAAGCAATCCGTGATACAGGCCATAGAGAATATAATAGCCCGTTAATCCGTGCCAGCATCCCATGATGAGCATATTTATCATCAGAGCTATTGAAGCGATCGTCAGCTTATCCTTGACCTTACCGTTCCGGATAAGATCCATCGTTATTCTTGAGAAAACATAGTCTCTCAGCCAGTGCGACAGGGTTATATGCCATCTGTTCCAGAATTCCTGGATATCCTTACTGAGAAAAGGCTTATTGAAATTATCAGGGACCTTTACACCAAGCAGATAGCCTGTTCCCACCGCCATCAGACTATAACCCGCAAAATCGAAGAACAGGTAAAATCCATATGTATACATATATATGGCTGCCGACTTCAGCGTGTGATCCATGCCGAATTTCTTCATGAGCAGGTAGAAGACTGAAGCTATTGCCAGTTTATACACCATGCCAAGAAGGATCTTGAGCAATCCATTTCCTGCCATCTCAAGGTATTCTTCCCTTGGTATCGTCCGCCTGACATCCTCCTCAAACCGGCGGCTTCTGCCTATAGGTCCTGACAGCAGCGTCGGAAAGAAAAGCATCAGATATATGTATTCATCAGGTTTCAGCTCTTTGATTATTCCGTCGCTTATCTCAATGATTATCTGCGCCGCCTTGAATGTCATATATGAGATGCCGATAATCGCCAGTATCCCCGCAGTACCGTTCGCTGCAATAAGGATCTTGTGCAAGGTCAGCGGCAGTATGCTCAGCACCAGAAACGCAGGATAAGCAAACCGTGACCTGTGCTCTCCCGTCGTGATCCTGAGAAAGATCTGCGCAAGGATATACTCATACCATACAAAGCAAAGCATGTATAGCAAAGCCTGTGGTTTATCTTTCATTGCCATGACAACGAAGAATAACGTAGCAGCCATGCCGTAATGCTTCAGTGGTTTCTCACAGTAACCCAATATGTAAGCCGGGATAAGGATGGCAGCGAGGCTGATGAAGAAAGTGTTCTCTCCGTACAACTGCATCTATGCCATCTCCCTGAGCCTGTTTCTATCAAGTTTGCCGTTGTTAGTGACCGGCAGCTCATCAAGAAATACGATCCTTTTTGGCACCATATATGAAGGCATCTTTTCTCTCAATGCCGTACGGACCGCTTTGCGGCCGAAATAGTCATCAGTGATCAGATCCCCTTCCCGGATAATAAATGCCGTCAGGCTCTCCGCTTTCCCGTCGCAGATCCTTTGTGCTACAGCACCGCGTTTAACGCCGTATACTGTTGCGAGATTAGCTTCTATGTCTTCTATCTCTATTCTGTACCCGTGGAGTTTTATCTGGTTGTCTATCCTGCCGTCACAGTATAGATTGCCATTCTCATCAAAGTGACCTTTATCACCTGTCCTGTATGCGCGGGGCCCGCCAGAACGGACTGTTTGCCGGGCTCCCGCGCTTTCACAGGCGCTAAGAGGGTCCATGAAGAGAAAGGATTTTGATGTAAGCATTGGTTCTTTATAATATCCCGGGCTCACAGTATCACCGATAATGATGATTTCTGAAGTATCCGGATCCAGTTCGATCGCTGTTCCCGGTCTGACTCTGCCTACCGGCAAAGGCTCATTGCCTGATGCCATTTCTTCTGTTATCTGTATTTCAGTGACGCATACAGTCGATTCAGTCGGCCCGTATGTGTTTATCAGCTTCGAATCCGGGAATCTTTTGATCAATCTTTTAGCTGTTTCACACGGCAGAACTTCTCCGCAGAACAGAAATGCTTTTAAATCCGGCAGAAAAGCCGCATCAAAGCATTCCTCTGCGAGACAGATATCTGCAAATGACGGAGTCGAGACCCAGTAGTTTATTCCCTGTCCTGACAGATATTTCATCAGTCTGTAGCTGTCTTTCTGGAGCAGACTGTCAACAGACACAACAGTTCCTCCGGTCGCAAGACTCAGATACAGATCCATCACTGAAAGGTCAAATGAATATGGAGCCTGATTCATGAAGATGGCGCGTTCTTCAATGCCTCCTGCAAGAGATACCGCCCAAGCAAGATAGTTATTAAGATCATTTGCTGTTATTCTGACTCCTTTCGGCTTTCCTGTAGTTCCCGAGGTGAAGATGATATAGAAATCATCCTCATCCGAGCATGGGCTCAGCGAAGTTGTTATCTTTCCGCTTTGTGTAAGTTCCCTGATAGTCTCATATCCTATGACCCATCTGCTGCCTGTAAACATCTCACGTTTTTCTATTTCAGATGCTGCAGAAGTCTTCTCTGTCATAAGCACCAGCGGCTCCCCTATCTTCTCGGATATCTGAGCGATCCTTTCCACAGGTGTGTTGATATCTACCGGGCAGTATGCTCTGCCGCTCCTGACACACGCAATGAAACAGACTATCATCATAGGGTTCTTGTGACCGTAAACCATAACCGGCTCTCTGTTGTCACACATCAGGTTTTCTATCACTGAAGCAAGCCTTCCGGATCTCTCCCACAGTTCTCCGTAAGATATCTCACCGGTCCTTGACCTGAAAGCAGTTCTTTCGCCCTGACAGACCGCATATTCTTCAATTTTTCTTAATATATCCACGGTAAGTTCTCCTTTGCTCACCTTCCCTCTTCTGCATTGTAAATACTGATTCTTAAGATATGCATTGCATAATTATTAAGAATTCTTATCAAGAAAAATACAGGGAATTCTCCCTGCGATTACCAGTCAAATCAATAATGAAATATAGCAACAAGGACTCCGAATAGCTTTCCCGAAGACCTGCTGCTATATTGCTGATGGAATATGAAGAGAAGGTTATGAAAAATGACTGCGTAATGTCATTGATCCAACAATTGCATCATAGCAGTCATTTCTTAATAAAAGATGTGAGAGTTTATTAACTATTCTAAAGATTTCAGGCAGCAGCTATGTGCATCGGAACATGAGTATGACTTCAAACGCATCTTCTGTCTGCTCGGCAGAACATATGCCTCCCATGTATTTCATCATTGATTTCACACTTTCAAGCCCGATGCCGTGGCTGTCCGGATTGCTGCTGCTTTCCGATACAGCGTTGATGATCGATACTCCGCAATAGTCGCCATCGTATGTGGTTCCTATGTATACCGGTGCAGCCCGGTCTGCGTATTTGGTGATATTCGAAACTATGTTTCCGGATATCCGCCCGATCAGATCCCTGCGGATCTTTATCTTCACAGGTTTCCAGTCAAGATCTGCGCTAACACCGAAGCCGTTCGCCTCCAGCTCATCGGAAATATCTCTTATGGCTCCCGACAGTGCCTTTTCAAATTCCATCACTTCAGCTTCGCTTTCTGTCCTGTTATCAATGGCGTATTCAAATATATTATCAGACAGTTGCTTCATCAGCCCTGCCTTGGCATCTATCTTATCAAGATAATCTTTCAGTTCTGCCTCGTTCCTGTATCTCCCTGATTTAAGTATCTCGGTATACAGCATAAGCCCGGTAAGCGGTGTCCTCAGGTCGTGGGACATTTCGGATATAAGTTTGCTGCTCGTCTGCCTGAGCTCCTGTTCGGTGATAAGCTGATCCCTGAAGGATTCCCGCATCCTGTTCATGCTCTTCGCAAGATCTGTCAGCTCGTCATTGCCCTCAACCCTTACTTCATAGTCAAGGTCTCCCCCTTCAAGTATCTGTACATCCTCTCCCAGCCGGATAATATACCTTATAAGCTCGCGGTTGCTGCGGATATATAGCAAGATGAACAGCAGCAAGGCTATTGCTAACGCAAGCGCATTTCCGAGGATATAGTACTTATACGAAATATCCATATACATCACAGCAGACAGCTTTTTATCGCTGAAATCTATCATGTAGATATTATTTCGCTCGGTCAGTCCGGCGTTTTCCGTCATGTACTCCTCTATTACACCGTCAATGTGATAGTACGAGCTGTAGACAAGGTCTTTTTCATCATACAGTTCAAGCAGTATCAGCGGCTGCTTATTCTCCCATTTTTTGAGCGCCGACAGATCATTTGAAGAGATATTATTCTTATTAACATAGGTCTGCAGATCTGCTACACGTTTCTCCATGATACGGCTCTGAACAGCAGGATCTTCGAAATATGATGAGATCAGCTGGTCTTTCGCAAAATACAGGACAGCGAAAACAGCCGCGCTTATAAGTGCAGCTGTCAGTATCGATACCGCAAACCTTGCTTTAAGCCCGTATGGCCTATTCTTTTGCCGCATCTGGCTCATATCTGTAACCCTTTCCCCAGATATTCTTTATATATGCAGGATTCTGAGGATCATCCTCTATCTTGGTGCGCAGCTTCCTGATATGTACCATTATGGTGCTGTTTGCACTATATGAATAAGGCTCGTCCCATACATTTTCATAGATATTCTGTGCTGAAAATATCCTGAACGGGCTCCTCATCAGAAGAAGCAGTATCCCGTATTCAGTACCGGTAAGATCAATCTCCCTACCGTCCTTCCAGACTTCATTGCGGTCAAGCGCTATCCTGAATCTGCCCGATGTCATTATCTGGTCCTGTACCACCGCAGTGCCCTGATTCTTGCCCTGATATACATAATACCGTCTCAGAAGAGCCTTGACTCTTGCGCTGAGTTCGGCAAATGAGAACGGCTTTGCCAGATAGTCATCACCGCCTGCAAGAAGGCCTATGGTCTTGTCCGATTCCTGACTTCTGGCAGTGAGAAACAGAATAGGGGCGGAAGAGATTTTTCTGATCTCCTCGCACACCTTGAGTCCGGAGATCCCCGGAAGCATGATATCGAGAATAACGAGATCTACCGTCTCGTTCATCTGGTCAAGAGCGTCCTCACCTGAGCCTGCCTCTATAATATTGTAGCCTTCACCATTGAGAAGGATCCTGATTCCTTCCCTGATATCCGGTTCGTCTTCGACTATCAGTATCGTACGGGTTCCTGTTTCGTTTTGCATAAGCAGATCGACCTTCCCAAAATCATTCCAAACAGCATATGATTCCTGTCCTAATCAGTTTATAATTACCGCTTCACTTTGTGAAGAAGGAAATACTTAATCTTTCTTAAAGCCGGTATTATCAAGGCCTATGCCATTGACTCACCCCAGCCGGAATGCTATAAAATCACTGGTTATATCATAATCATCAGGAGGCTCTCTTGGATTCCGACAATTTTGTTAAACTATCACCCGGCAGACTGTTTATGCGCTGCGCCGTTCCCGCGATGATCTCATCAGTGTTCGGCGCTCTCTTTTCGGTTGCAGACGGACTTTTCACCGGCCGCTTTATAGGCGGAGATGCTTTGGCAGCGATCAATCTCATCATGCCTGTCATAATGATCGTCGAATCCCTCTCCAACATGATAGCAACCGGGTCATCAGTAAACATTTCGATGATGCTCGGAGGAAAGAACCGTGAAGAAGCATCTAGGATCTTCTCCTTTTCTGTAAAGGTCATCCTTATCTTCTCATGCATACTCGGAATTCTGGGTTTCTTTCTGGCAAGACCTTTCGTGCAATTGCTTTCGCCCGGAGCAAATGAAACAGCCGTACAATATGCAGCAGATTACCTTAAGGTCTATGCTTTGTTTGCGCCTGTGATACCTATCTATTTCGCTATGGATAACTATCTGCGCGTATGCAGCAAAGAGCGTCTCAGCATGATAATTGGCATCATATCTCAGGGACTGAATATAGTTCTGGACTTCATTGTTGTAGTGGTGCTTGGCAAAGGTGTTACTGCGGTTGCCATCACCAGCTGTGTATCTATAGGGCTGGGATCAGTCTTTATGCTGCTTTTCTTTGCAGGAGGCAATACGGATCTAAGCTATACAAGAGACAATATTTCAGCGTCAAACTTCTTCAGGATACTTGCCAACGGTTTCAGTGAATTCTTCAGCAGCATAGCCACCTCGGTAATGAGCATTGTGATGAATCTTTTTTTGCTGCGATACGGCGGTACTACTGCTGTCGCTGCCTTTTCAGTTGTAATGTATGTTGACAGTATAGTCGGTATGCTCAATTTCGGATTGTGTGATTCCCTTCAGCCTTCGATCAGTTATTGTTACGGTGCCGGACTGATGTCCCGGGTAAAGGAGATATTCAGGCTCGTTCTTATTGCAGCATCGTTTACGTCTCTTGCTGCATTCCTGTTCATGCTGTTTGCCGGGCCTCACATCGCTCCGGTTTTCATCAAGCCGGGAGACACCGAACTGCTTGCAGTCAGCATAACAGCGATAAAGCTTTTCTCGTTCTCATATATCATCGGCTGGATCGATATGTGCTTCTCTTCATATTTCACAGCACTTGACCGTCCTGTCCGATCGCTCATCGTTTCAGTCTTTGGCACTATGATTTTTCCGATCGCATTTCTGTTCGCGCTTACTGCAAAATGGGGACTGAACGGAGTCTGGCTGATGCCGACTGTAGCTGGAGCAACAAGCGCTATACTGACACTGATACTCGCATATACTCTTAACAGCAGTAAGGACTCCGAATAATGATCCGGAGTCCTTACTATATGGATTGTTAGGAGTCTTATGAAGAAAAAGAAATATTAGCGAAAAAGTTTATTAATTGTTATTTGATTTTGATTTCGATTCTGATCCCTCCTTCTGCTTGTCTGACTGGTTGCTGTTTCCTGTCTTACTACCAGTCTTGGATTTGTTTTTATTATTGTTTTGGTTTACTGTTGAATCCTGCTTGCTCTTCTGCGAGCCGCTGTCTACCTGACTGTTAGCTTTTGACTTGTCATCACCTGCCTTATCCTGAGCTGCCGTTGATTTCTGCTTGTCTGTCTGAGTTCCGCTTTGTACCTGGCTGTCAGACTGGGATTTACTGTTATCGACCTGTGTCTGATCAGTCGGTGACTGCTGGGACTTCTGCGAATTGTCATCCTGCTGCTGAATCTCTGTCTTCGGCTTATCAATTGTCTTGTTTTTCTCCTTATCCTTGCAGGCCGTCAGTCCGGTAAGCGCAACCGCACAGGACAATAACAGTACCAGCAGTCGTTTAGATGTGAATCCTTTCCTGTTTTTTTGATCCATGTTTCATATCCTTTCTGAATGTATTGTCAGGAGCCTTGTTGCTCATGACAGGATCAGTATAAGCATCGAATCTTAATATTCTAGGTGTGAGAACATAAAGGATCATTATTGTTTTCTGAACGATTATTATCAGATTCTTAACAAATGGTTTTATTCTTGACAGAAGCAGGACTCCGAAATGCGATCCGGAGTCCTGCTTCTGTTGTTATGAGAGTAAATGAAAAAAGATTCTGAAAAGCCGTTACTATTCACTGAGTATCCTCTTTGCTTTATCAACAGCATCCTTGACTGCTGTTTTTGCCCCCTCAGTAAGTCTCTCTACATCCTCTTTGTCGAATTTGCAGTCTTCACCGAAAACAGCCTTTCCGACTTTAGAGTCCTTTACTTTCTGTGAGATCCTGTCTATATCCTCTCTGTCGAATTTACCATCTTCGCCAAGAACAGTCTTTCCTGTTTTGCTTTCCTTGAATTGTTCAACTGCTTTATCGACTTTTGCTTTTATATCATTCATATTATCACCCATTGGTTTCCCTTTCTTGAAAAAACTGTTGTGATCTAACAAATGAATCATAGCAGTCATATCTTAACAATTAATGCTTATTATTATTAATCTTTCTAAACACTCTTCTCTATTCGCTACGAAAAATGTTTTTTGAATTTGTGACATGGGAATGTACTTTTTGGAACGAAAAATCAAGGGTTTCAGAGTTCCTCATTTTCAGAAACGTTGAAATTTCAACGAAACAAGTGTGACATACAATGTCACCATTTTTGAATCCAGAAATGTAATAATCTCTCTGAAATAAATCAAGGGGGGGGACATTCAGAGTCCCCCTTCAACCCATTGAAAATACTGGCTTTTTGTAAAAATGGTATGTCAAATTTCAACGATTTGCTCAAATAAAGGACTGAGCGAGTCCAGTTTTTTCACTCATCGATCTGTAAAAAAATTTTTTTGAAGCAGTACATCTGAGATGTACTTTTTGCAACGAAAAATCAAGGGTTTCAGGAATCGTGACTTCCAGGAACATTGGATTTTCAAGGTTTTTGTAGTACAACTCAGTTTCACCATTTTTGAAGCCGTACATGCAATAATCGCTCAAGATAAACACATCAGGAGTTTCCCCCCTATATGGGTGTCCATTTCAGATTTTATTTCTCACTAGTGAGAGGCCTTCATTATTGTACCTCTTTGTACAAAACCAATCGGTCTGGCGCAGTCCGTATTTTCAGCATACGTCCGTGTATAATCAGTGCATCAAAAAAGAAAATGTGTTCTTTTATAAAAACATTAGCAAAAACACCTGGTCAAAACACGATTTCATTTCTCACTAGTAGAAGGGTCATGTGTTCATTCTGAAAAACTATTTGAAAAATGCCATATTATTGCCACTCTCGTGGCTTACAGATGAAGGGCTCTTGATTGTTTTTCATTTTGAACATCAAAAATCCTCATAT
>JBGUIG010000065.1:0-10330 GCA_045112795.1 Anaerovoracaceae bacterium
TCTCAGGCGGCGCCTAAAGGCGCTTTTCTATTGCCTGCGTATTCTTTTGTTCTTGCTGTCCGTGAACGGGTGAGCGGGCGAACGGGTATATGGGTGTACGGATGTGCGGATGTATGTCCTGCAGTACCTGAAACGTTCAAAACTGGCATAGCCGAACATACACCATTTACGTCTGATTGGAAAAATGTAGGTTCGGCAGAATTGCAAACCTTGATTCCTCGTTGGGCAGGACATACTTTGAAAAACACTTTTGTTTTGGAAAAGTAAAAATGTATGTATAATCTCAGCCATCTGAATGACCCAGGACCTACAAATAGAAGTATTGAATTGGATCGTGTAGGTCCGGAACATGGTCTCGAGACGCGGAGGACCTACAAAAAAAGATACTGAAAAAATGCAGTAGGTTCGTCCTGCCTGTCAACCAATTAAAAGACATACACCCATCATGCTTGTCAACCGTGAACATTCACCCATCACAGCTAAAGCCTTTTATTCTCACCTGCATAGCTGACGTGCATAGCCGGTGGTTAACATCAAGCTAAAGCGCACAAAAAACAGCAAAAACAGCAGGCCCCGATGCCTGCTGTTTTGCTTGGGAATTATATGACTCTGAAAGACATTTTCTGTCTGTCATTTCATAAGTCCTATTATTAGTCTTTCACTCGTCGGAACAAATGCACCTATATGACTATCGTCGGAACGAATGCACCTATATGACTATCGTCGGAACGAATGCTTCGATCTGCTATTCCGCTGATTACTTAATGTCTTCGCTGATTACCTAATGTCTTCACTGATTACTTAAGGTCTTCGCAGATTTCTGTGTCGTATACGACTCCGTCCTTCATAACGAATGCGCAGTCGAGAAGTGCATACGGGTCTGTGTAGAAATCTCTCTTCCATGCGGAGATGTCTGCGAGTTTGCCCGGCTCGATGGTTCCGATCTGGTCATCCATCTGGAGGATTTCAGCGTTGACGCTTGTTGCCGCCTTGAGAGTTCTGAAAACGCCCATATCTGACTCGAACCATGCTTTGTACTCATAGCCGCTGTCGTAGTTCATGTGGTTAGCTACGAAGTCAGTACCGAATCCCATCTTGACGTGCTTTGCCTTCTTGATAATCTCTCTGCCGGCCTGGAGGCTGTCCTTGTAAAGCTCGAGCTTTGCACGGAACTCAGGCTGCTTGTCCATAAGAGCAACCGGATCATAGTGGATCGCCTCTTCATATGGGCAGAATGTCGGTACTACATAAGCGCCAGCATCCGCAATCATGTCAGCTGTCTCTTCGTCCATCAGCGAGCAGTGTTCCATTCCATCAATGCCGAACTTCAGCAGCTTCTGCATATGAGGTACGCTGTAAACGTGAGCGGTTACTGTTTTGCCCCACTCATGTGCGGTGCGGATAATGGCTTCGAGCTCTTCGTCGTTGAGCTGTGTCTGCATCGGATTGTCGTTAGGTGTGAAGAATCCGCCTGTAGCCATGATCTTGACGAAGTCTGAACCGTACTTTATCTCTTCTCTTACAGCGTTGACCATGAAGTCTTTACCGGCTCCGAGCGATTTGCGGAGGCTTTGTGCGATAGCGCCCATTTCAGGATTTTTTGAAAAGCCCTGTGACAGGTCGCCGTGGCTGCCTGCGCCGCAGATGAATCTGGATGCTGCTACTATGCGGGAACCCGGGAAGTAGCCTGCATTGATCGCTCTCTTGACGTCAAGTATGCCAAAGCCATTTGATGTGATGCCGCCCATGTGACGAACGGTCGTGAAGCCTCTTGCGAGTGTTCTCTGTGCTGTGTGCAGGCAGGACAGAGTTTTGGCATCATTGGATGTGTCATAAACTTCCTGTCTGATAGTGTGCCAGTCCCAGAAATCCATGTGCATGTGAGCATCGATCATTCCCGGTGTAACAGTTGCATCGGAGAGATCGATAACTTCTGCGGATTCCGGCTGCTGTACTTCAGGGCCGACTTCTACAATCTTGTTGCCCTCAACGAGGATTTTGTATCCTTCGTAAAACTCTTCGTCGATTCCGTTGAAAAGCTTTCCGCAAATTATGTATTTCAGATCTGCCATTACTACATCTCCTTATTTTCTTTCTGAGTCAGAAGGGACACGATAATGAGTACGATTGTAGCTACCGGTACTGCGATGAGTACAGTAGCGATTCCGAGCGGCTGACCCATAGCTTCATAAACGATTGTCAGCAGTGAGCCGACTACCATGGATGCGATACCACCGGTCTTGGTGACCTTCTTCCAGC
This sequence comes from Anaerovoracaceae bacterium, assembly GCA_045112795.1. Taxonomy (GTDB): domain Bacteria; phylum Bacillota; class Clostridia; order Peptostreptococcales; family Anaerovoracaceae; genus Crickella. The sequence continues at coordinate 2,260 of JBGUIG010000065.1, forward strand.
AGAGTGCGCCGATTACAGCCGGTGTGATGCCTGCGCCGTAAATCGTGTATGACCAGTACTGAATAGCCAGAATGGTCGGGAAGAACTGCAGGATGATGTAAGCCAGGATACCGATTACTACGATAGTAACTCTTGTGAAGACGAACTTCTGTCTGTCGGTTGCTTCCGGCTTAATTCTGTCAACATAGATGTCGTATGTGATGTTTGTAGCGCCTGACAGCAGGTATGAGTCACCTGTTGTGATGATGAACGCTGCTGATGCTGCGAGCAGGAGTCCGCCTGCAACTACTGGGATGATTGTAGTTGTGGACATGAATGCCATACCGGCTGTGATGTTTTCGCCGAAAATAGCTTTAGCACTGAATGCGATTACAGCTACCAGCGGAACCATTACGAGCAGTCCGATGAACCAGCCAACGAATCCTGTTCTTACGTCCTTGTTGCCTGCACCTGCTCCGATTCTCTGATAGAGGTTCTGGTCGCCGAGTGAGAGGAAGAAGAGTGGCAGATAGCCTGCGAGGAATCCTGCAGCTGTCTGTCCGCCGCCGATCTTCATCGAATTTGCATTCTGTGCGAGGTTGGAAGCTACGATAGCGTCCCAGCCGCCGCCGGCTTTGATTACGAGCGGTGTAGCAACGATGATGCCAACGAGCATGATGCCGGCGCTGACAGCGTCTGTTACAGCAACTGACTTAAGTCCGCCGGAAGTAGCCAGGAAGATGATCAGTACAGCACCGATGATGGTTCCGATACCGATGTCAAGTCCTGTTGTTACGTTGAGGATGAAAGCAAGTCCCTTGTACTGATATGAACAGATTGAGATCATTGACAGTGCGATGATGAGACCTGAAATGGTTCTTGCTCCTCTGCCGTATTTCTGCTCGATAATTCCGGAAACTGTGTAGACATCAGATTCTCTGATCTTGCCGGCAAGCAGGTAGAGAACGACTACGCCTGCCAGTGACGGTACAGCGAACCAGATGCCCGGCCAGAGACCGAAGTTGTAAGCGAGTGAGTTGCCGCCTCCGGAAATTGTTCCGTTACCGGCGAATGTTGCGAGGAATGTTCCCATCAGTACGAGGGAGCCGAGTCCGCCGCCGGCTTTGACGAATTCGTCACTTGTCTTGGATTTCTTTGTATAATAAGCGCCGATAAGCACCATTATGATGATGTAAACGATTACATAAATCAATAAACTAGGTTTTGCAATGAATTCTTGCATGATAACCTCCTGTCTTTGTCCGAAAATTAACAATCGAACTTTCTTAAAACAACTTGGCAATAACAAACTGCGGTTTGTTATTTATTGCCCTAGTATATGCCTTTTATAATGATATGTCAAATGCAGATGTTCAGTTTGTGGCTATTTTCCAGCATTTTAAGGTTTTGGGGTGAATCAGGCAGGATCGGAAAAGGGTTGACTTGTTGTTTGATTTGTCCATTATATCGACGTGCTTTTTACAAACTGCAGTCTCTTTTTAACTGACCGCTCTGTCAAAAAAATAACACTGTTTCCAGTTCGTTCAGCTTTTTACGGGCAAAAAAATAAGCGAGCCCTATCATCAGTTTTACAAGTTGCAGATTGCTTCGGATTGCTGATTAGTGAATATCAGCAAAAGGAATCAAATTAGCACTAACTGTGTTTTGCTAAAATTTCCAAAAGTTAGTGCCTTGCCTCCTCATTTCAATGCTTTTACGATGTATAGGCACTAAGTCGGTGTCCCATTATTAGTGCCTTTATCGTTTCCTTTGCTGAAGGACACTAATTCCAGCTAACAAATCAGCATTTTCGCTCTGATTATTAGTGACTTTGTAACCAACAGATATGCTGAGTCACTATATATTAGTGAATTCCAAATTATCAGAATAAAACCATTAGTGCCTCTGATTTTTGAGATTAAATGAAGACACTAATGATCATAGGAACAAAAGAAAAAAAGGCTTTGCGTTCGTTAGCAAAGCCTTAAGCACTTACTTTCATACAATTTGGAAAATAAGATTATTGCAAATCGGTCTATTACATAATGATAGTCACTAACTCTTTTTTAGAATCTGCTCATACGTAGATCCTTTTAGAACCTGCTCATGCTGAAATCCTTTTAGTACCTGCTCATACGCAGATCTTATTTCCTGACTTCTGCTTATTTTTTGCTGCCTGCTTATTTCTTCCCCCCTGCTTCAGGTCTCAGGAATGCTATGTACAATTTAAAATCGTCATGTCCCTTAGTGGAAAGCATAAATTCTCCGGCGCGTACACACCAGTTGATCAGGATGCCTCTTTCCAGAAGCAGAATGTGCTGGGCCAGAGTGAAGGAGTCAATGTCGTCGCGGATCTCGCCTCTTTCCTGGCCGGTCTCGATGATCTCCTTGACCATTCTGAAATAGTAGCGGCCCGGGCTGAGGAAGTGTTCCTGCTTTCTTGTCGCCAGCTGAGATATGTACAGCTCGCTCAGGAGTTCGAATGAAACATTGGCATCAATAAAATAGCAGACGTACTGGCTTACCTGTTCAAGCTGCACGATAGCGTTCTGTGATTTGTCCAGCTTCGTGTAAAACTTCTCGTACTCCCTGTCAAAAATTACGTAGAGCGAGTTCAGCAGGTCGTCCTTCTTTTTGAAATAATAGTAGAAACCGCCTTTTGATGTATCTGCCTTGTGCAGGATATCGTTGATAGTCGTGTTGGCGTATCCCTTTTCAAAGAACAGCTCCCACGCGGAGTCTATTATTCTCTGTTTTAATGTCTCATCAGGTTTTTTACCCATTTGCAGTACCAGTTCCCCTTTTCTCGACTGCTAAATCGATTGCTATTTCGATTACTATAGCATTTGCTATTTCGGTTTTCATTCGCCGGATATTAGCGTATAGTAATAATATAACACTCTTTGAACTGCAATTCACCATCGCACGGCCCGACAATTTGTATACACTTGTTTCACTGAATGTGAATGCCTCATGAGACAGATTGGTTTGAGACGGCCTTGTGAGATTGCAATTATTAGTGTTATTTTTGTATTTTTTGTACAATTTTGCAATCATTTTTTATTACTGTTGACAATTTTGGTATGCCGTTTTATATTTGCATAAGATATGTTCAAACATATGACAATTGTATGATAATTATTGGGTAATTAATAGTAAATTAGGAATGGAGATGACCGTATGACTAATATCGAAATGATCCGTGCTTTCGGGCACGAGCAGGTAGCATATTTCAACAACGAAAAAGCTGGCCTCAAGGCAATTATCGCTTTGCACAACACCAACCTCGGCCCTGCTGTAGGCGGCTGCCGTCTCTGGCCATATGAGAGTGAAGAAGCTGCTTTGTTCGACGTACTTCGTCTCTCACGCGGAATGAGCCACAAGAATGCTGCTGCAGGCATGCCTCTCGGCGGTGCAAAGGGCGTTATCATTGCTCACCCATCTGAGAAGACCGAAGCAATGTTCGAGGCTTTCGGCGAAGCTGTCAACACTTTCATGGGCAAGTATTACACAGCTGAGGACGTCAACACTGACACCAAGGACGCTGATTACATGCTGCGCACAACTGATTACGTTGTAGGACGCGCTGATGTTTCCGGCGACCCTTCGCCATTTACAGCTATCGGAGTTTTCGATGGAATTCGTGCGGTTGCACAGTTCATGAACGGTTCAGACAGTCTTGAAGGCATGACAGTTGCTGTACAGGGTCTGGGCAAAGTAGGTATGGGTGTTGCTGAGAAGCTTCACGCTGCAGGCGCTAAGCTGATCGTCTGCAACAACTCCAACAGAGAAGCTATGAAGCACGCTGTTGAAGATCTCGGAGCTACAGAAGTTGGCAAAGATGAGATTTACGGCGTTGACTGCGACATTTTTGCTCCTTGCGCACTGGGTGCTATCGTAAATTCCAAGACAATCCCTCAGTTCAAGTGCAAAGCTATCGCTGGTGCTGCCAACAACGTAATTTACGATGATGCAGCAGGCGAAGCACTCAAGGCTCGCGGCATTCTGTACGCACCTGACTTCATCATCAACGGCGGCGGAGTTATCAACGCAGGCCAGGAAGCTTTCACAACATACGACAAGGAAAACGTACTCAAGCAGGTACACAACATTTATAACACCGTCTACAGAATACTCGAAGAGTCCAAAGCAACGGGTGTTCCGGAAGGCGTTATTGCTACTAACTTCGCCGAGAACCGCATCAAGAACGGTCTCGACGCACAGTAGTATATCTGCTGCCCCCTACAGCAATAATACACAGAAAGGAAGAAGGTATAGTAATGGATATTGAAAAACTGAAAGAAGAGATTCATAAGGCAGATAAGGACCTTGCCGATGCATTCCTCCGCAGGATGGAAGCCGTCAAGGGAATAGCAGAGTATAAGAAGGCTCATGGAATTTCCGCGGAGGATACAATCCATGATCAGCCTATAGTTGACACAGATTCCGAATTTATTGAAGATCCGGATATCCGCTCATACTTTGTGCCTTTCCTCAAAAGCGCACTGAGTGCAAGCAAGCGCCTGCAGAACTCAATGATGGCAGGACAGCGCATTGCTTACTGCGGAGGAATGGATCCTAAGGACTATTCAGTTGCCGGAGACGCTTTCCCTGGCCGCACAAGAGTTGCTTATCCTAACTATGCCGCTACATATCAGGCTGTAGTTGACGGTGAATGCGACGTATGCGTTATCCCGTTCGAGAAGAGCAATTCCGGCGAGATCGGGCAGGTTCTGGATATGATGTTCACAGGCGACCTCTTCATCAACAAAGTTGTCACCATTGAGAATTCGTCCAACACTGTCCGCTATGCAATCATGTCCCGCGTTGAGAACGACACAGTTTCTGCCGGCAAGGATAACCGCTTCATGGTAATGTTCACCGTTAAGGACGAGCCGGGCTCACTCGCCAAGGCAATCAACACACTCAGCTCATACGGCCACAACATGAGCATCATGCGTTCAAGACATATGCCTGACCTGCCATGGAACTACTACTTCTACGCTGAGGCTGAAGGCGATGTAACCACAGCAGACGGCAAGAAGATGTTCGAAGACATGAAGAATGTCTGCCAGTTCGTCAAGTCACTCGGCTGCTACGAAGCATGCTAATTATGTGACCGGTCGAATGATCCAAGGCTCAACGGAATGGCTGATCGATCGGCCGGATGATTGATTGAATGACTGACTGAAAATATTAAAAAATCACTCTCTGAGGTCCCGGGTTTGCATCCCGGGATCTTTTTTGTGGTGTTTCAGGCTGCCTTTTGCTTCTTATGCTCTTTATGCGCTTTATGCGCTTTGTGCGCTTCTTATGAGGTTCCTGCTGCCGCCATTCTCCTTCAAATAAACAAATCATTTGATGCAAAGTGTGATACACTATTGAAGGTATTGTTTACTATTTCAGGAGGATATTAATACAATGGAGAATAAATTCAATCAGATCCCTGTTTTTGAGAACGGCCTGGCTCAGCCGGTTTTCCCTTTCACTGACGGCAAAAGCTGCGATGCTTATGATGCCGCTGGTTCTGCGGTAGTCCGTCTCTGTGTCTACGTCGAGTCAGATTACGACGTAAATAACGACGGCAAACCGGATCTTGTCAGAGCTCTCATTCAGGTTCCACGCAGTGCTGCTGAAGGCAACTACAAGGCTGCCACAGTTTTCGAAGCGCGTCCTTACTGCGCAGGCGTCAATGATGACGGCTACGATCACATGAAGGAAGTTGAAGACAGAGACTATCCTGCATTCGACATGAGCGTTTTTCAGCACAAAACAGATAACAGAATTTCATCAGCGTGCAAAGCTGCAGGTTGCGCCGGTGAGGCAGGCAGCGACAAAGCGGCAGGCAGCGACAAAGCGGCAGACAGCGACAAGGCGGCAAACTATGACTATGCGCTCGGTTCAGCTGAAGGCTTCAAAAGCACTCTCGAAGCAGCTGCTGAAGCTGACCCGGCAGACTGGTACTATGAAGTCGACGGAGTCAAGGGCTCTCACAGCTATGAAAATCTGGACAACTTCAACTACTACCTCGTAAGAGGCTTTGCAGTTGTTACCTGCGCAGGATTCGGAACTTTCAAAGCAGACGGATTTGAAGTTACAGGATCATCTTATGAAAGAGATGCATTCAAAGCAGTAGTTGAGTGGATCCACGGAGACCGTGTCGCATACACAGACCGCTCACGCAAATTCGCGATCAGGGCAGACTGGTCGAACGGCAAAGTCGCAATGACCGGACGTTCATATGCCGGAACCATGCCTTTTGCCGTAGCAGTAACAGGCGTTGAAGGTCTTGAAACTATAATCCCTGTTGCCGGGATCTCCGACTGGTACAGCTTCCTCAATCAGCAGGGTGCTCAGCGCTACTGGCCTAAGGAAATGCTGATGAGCTTCCTGTCGTATTTCTGCACCAGCAAATATTATGATCCGGAACTCACATACCACGAGAAAGAACAGCTTGATGCTTTCCACCACCAGTTCAGCATCGACCAGATGAAGCACGGTCTTGATTACAGCGACTACTGGACTGAAGGCAACTATACACTTCAGGCTGAAGGTATCAGGTGCCCTGCACTCATCGTTCACGGACTTCATGACGAAAACGTTTCGACAAAGCAGTTTGAGATGATGCTTAAGTCGTTTGAAAAGGCCGGCGCGGATGTCAAAGTAATTCTGCATCAGGGCCCGCATATCACACCGACTATGCCGAACAAGGGATACGGCATCATGGTAGACGGACAGTATTACGATGATATCGTCAACCGCTGGATCAGCCACTTCCTGTGCGGAGTAGACAACGGCGCAGAAGAAATGCCGGCTGTTCTTGTTCAGAGCAACCTCGATCAGAACGTATGGCTGACTGCTGACAGCTGGGAGACCGGCAAAGAGCTGGTTCTTGAATGCTGTTCAGAGGGTGCAGGCACAATCGGAACTGACTGGGAAGCTGCCGGAATCAACCAGAACAACTTCGACGAGAAGATGAGCACTGAATCCGGCCCAATGAACCGCAGATATCTGACCCAGCATCTCGACGAGTCAGTAACAATTCAGGGAACAGTCCGCGTCGATTTCGCGGCAGCACTTGACGCAGATCCGGGTACCGCTTCAGGCACCACTTCTGACATCACTTCAGGCACCACTTCTGACATCACTTCAGGCAGGGCTTCGGGCTCCACTTCGGACTGCGCTTCGCTGTGCCTCAATGAGACAAATGTTAACGACGCAGACAAACTTAGCTTTGCCCTCAGCACATACGCAGGCAAAATGGATGATATCAAGCTGACCGTTCTGCTTTGCGACCTTGCAGACGAGGAATTCGATTCGATTCAGACTACAGACGCAGAGAGAAACGTAGTGCCTGAGAAGACACTCAGCACAGGCAGCCTGCCTCTCGGCGGCAGTCTCGCGCCACTCGACATCCACGAATTCGAAACCCAGCACAAGACCTGGAACGTCATCACCCGCGCATACCTCGACCTCTGCAACCCGGACGCAGGCTACGAACCCGAGACAGCCGCCTCGTCAATAACCCTCGTCCCTGGCGAAGCGCATGTGTACCACGCATATCTTAACGCCGCGAGGTACACCGTTGCCCCTGGCCACCGCATCGCAGTGATCATCGGCACCGAGGACCCGGTCAACTGCCTGATCCACAAGACCTACTCAGTGGCAATCGACGACTCATCAGTCAAAGCAGTCCTGCCGGTCACCGAGGATGCTGAGCCAATCGATTTGTATCTTGCAGAGTAAATCATAACCACCAGTTGAACGGGTGGAATGCAATAGCCCTAAAAGGGCCTCGTACTTGCAAGCGTCTTAAGACGCGCCGAATAGAATGCCAACCGCATCTCTATTCTAAGGCGGCGCCTTTAGGCGCTTTTCTATTGCCTGCGTATTCTTTTGTTCTTGTTGTCCGTGAACGGGTGAGCGGGCGAACGGGTGTATGGGTGTACGGATGTGCGGATGTATGTCCTGCAGTACCTGAAACGTTGAAAACTGGCATAGCCGGACATACACCATTTACGTCTGATTGGAAAAATGTAGGTTCGGCAGAATCGCAAACCTTGATTCCTCGTTGGGTAGGACATACTTTGAA
>JBGUIG010000066.1:0-8537 GCA_045112795.1 Anaerovoracaceae bacterium
CCACACTTTACTTTTATGCGAGAGGAGGCAAAGGCAATTCCTCCCCCACTTACAGAAGAGGGGGTATCCTTGCCTAATAATTGATGAAGAAACAGGCTCTTGTAGGTATGAGCGGCGGTGTCGACTCCAGTGTCGCTGCATATCTTGTGCGCGAAGCAGGCTATGATGTAACCGGCGCTACAATGAGATTATTTGATAATGAGACTATCGGCATCACGGACAAAACGTGCTGCTCACTTTCCAGCATCGAGGATGCCTGTGCGGTCGCCAACAAACTCGGTATAGGCTATGTCGTATATGACATGAGGCCGGATTTCAGGCGCGAAGTTATTGACCGCTTTGTCAGCGCGTATGAACACGGAGCTACGCCTAATCCTTGTGTAGCCTGCAACAAATATCTTAAATTCGACAGGCTGTACGAGCTGAGCGCAAGTGATCTTCTCGAGTCCAATGAAGACAGCGAAGGCAGCCCGGACAGTCTTGCTGACAGGCCGCCTCTCAGCATTGCTACCGGCCATTATGCGGTCATCGAAAAATCTCCTGCAGGGAGGTTTATGCTTCGCAAAGGTGCCGACCCGGGCAAAGATCAGAGTTACTTCCTATACGATCTGACGCAGGAGCAGCTCTCCCGCACACTTTTCCCGCTTGGATCCATGACCAAACCTGAGGTCAGAGAAATCGCAGAATCGCTCGGTCTGGTTACGGCTAAGAAGCGCGAAAGCCAGGATATCTGCTTTGTTCCGGGCGGCGATTATGCGTCATTTATCCGCGGATACACCGGCCGCAATTATCCGCCGGGCGACTTTGTCAGCACAGACGGCAGCGTAATGGGACGGCACAAGGGCATTATCAACTACACAGTCGGTCAGCGCAAAGGTCTTGGGCTGGCGCTGAAGAAACCTGCATATGTTCTCAGACTGGATACCGATAATAATCAGGTTATTCTCGGAGACAATGAAGAGCTTTTCACAAGAGAACTTGTTTGTGAAGACTTCAACTGGGTTTCGATGGCTGCTCCGCAAAGCGACATCCGTGCGTCAGCCAGGATCCGCTACAGACATCACGAAGCTCCGGCGGTCATAATTCCGCTTTCTGAGAATTCAGCCAGAATAGTATTTGATGAGCCGCAGAGAGCCATTACACGGGGTCAGTCTGTGGTAGTGTATGATGGCGAATACGTACTGGGCGGCGGTATTATAAAGTAATCAGCGCCTGTATCGCTGAAATAATTCAGTTTTTCATAAGTTCCAGAGTTACAGGCTCCGGACAGAATCCGGACAGAAAAAGAGGTTCATTTATGGGTTCTCTCAGACCACTTATTGACAAATTACAAGAAGAGCGCACTCTGACGCATGTCGAATTCATCCGCATGTTCACATCCCGCAACCCTGAGGACAGCGAGTACTTGCGGGCTTTGGCACAGGAGACTGCCATTGCAAACTACGGACACGACATATACTTGCGCGGACTTATTGAGTTCACCAATTACTGCCGTAATGACTGCCTGTACTGCGGCATCAGAAGATCCAATGACAAAGCCGAGAGGTATCGTCTCACCGCAGATGAAATTCTCGAATGCTGTGATATAGGATACGGATTCGGTCTGCGGACTTTCGTTCTGCAGGGCGGTGAGGATATGACTTACAGGGATGATGATTTCTGTGAGCTGATCCGCGAAATCAAAAAACAGCACCCTGACTGTGCTGTTACTCTGTCGGTCGGCGAGCGCCCGAGGGAGACATACGAGAAGTACTATGAGGCAGGTGCTGACAGGTATCTTCTGAGGCATGAGACTTCTTCGCCTGAGCATTACGCCAGACTGCATCCTGCAGAGCTTACCATTGAAAACCGCAAGAGATGTCTCAGAGATCTGAAGGACATCGGGTTCCAGATCGGCGCAGGTTTTATGGTCGGCTCGCCTTATCAGACTTATGACTATCTGGCTGAGGACTTCGAATACCTGAAGGAGCTGGATCCGCATATGATCGGCATTGGTCCTTTCATTCATCATAAGGACACGCCGTTTGCGGATATGCCTGACGGCAGTTATGAAGAGACTCTGTACTGCCTCGCAATTCTGAGGCTTATGTTCCCGCGCGTACTTCTGCCGGCTACTACTGCCCTAGGAACTATTGATCCGCTCGGCAGAGAAGAGGGCATCAGGCATGGAGCCAATGTAATCATGCCGAGTCTGTCACCTAAAGATGTGCGCCGGAAGTATCTCCTGTATGACGGCAAGATCTGCACCGGTGAGGAAGCTGCGGAATGCCACGCGTGCCTTGAAAACAGAATCGCTCGCATTGGTTACAGGGCTGTTTCTGCCCGCGGCGATCACGCAGACTGGGTCCGCAGATAAAAACAGACGCGGATGATTATAAAGCGGTATCCGGCGTCTGCTTTGCATAGTTTTTTCAGAATATTGTTGTTTCGTCTTTGGCGGCTATTGTGAGGGTGTAATCTGCATCTTTTACAAAGCCGTTTTCTTTTAATATCGGTTCGATAGTATTGCGGGCGTAATACGGCGCGTTGTTGTGAAAACTGAGGTGCGCCAGCATTATCGCCAGCGGCGCTGAACCGCGCGGCTCACCTGCCGCTGAATCATTCGGGCCGCTCGGTCTGACTGCTCTGCCTGTGCCCCGGCGGTCTGCGAGTATCCGGGCAAGGGTTTCTCCTGCGTACTTGTTCGACAGGTGTCCGTGATCTCCCTTGATTCTGACTTTGACCGGATAAGGGTACTCTCCGTACATCAGCAGTCCTTCATCATGGTTGGATTCAAAGACCAGCTTGTCTGCGTCCCTGATTGCATCGTATATCTCGTCAGTTATGATACCGGTATCTGTGACAACAGCGGCTTTCTCCCCGCCGCAAGTGAATGTGTAGCTGACCGGTTCTCTTGCATCATGGCTGATTTCGAATACGTCAACACGCACATTGCGTCTGTCATCTGCGGCCGATCCTCCGGTCTCACCGATTATGAGCGTATCTCCGGCACTGACGATATGCAGTCTGTCGTCCGGAACATATGCAAAGTTGGCCGTTCCCAGCACTGTACCTCTTGTCGCGTAGAAATCAGCATTGCTGCACTTGCGGCATACAGCGCGGACACTTTTGACGTGGTCAACATGCTCATGAGTTATGAATACCGCGTCGACGTCTTCAGGCGCCAGCCCGTTGTCAGTAAGCGCGCCGACGATTTTCTTGGCGGTCAGACCGACATCCAGCAGAAGAGTCCTGCCGCCTGCCCTGATTATGTATGAATTACCGGAGCTGCTGCTCCCGATTGATATTACTTCGATTGACATTAATTACCTTCCGGTGGTTGTGATTTGATTTCTCTGGCGTAATTTTTCGTATATTCGCGGTCGCGCCTGCAGATTGGCTTGTAGCTGCAGTTTTCGCATGCAAGTCTGCCTTCTTTGAGCGGACTTATGTCTATTCTTCCCCGGATTATTCCGGAAGCTGTATCCTTGATCCTGCTTATAACATCGCTTCTGAGGACTTCGTATTCCTCCCGGCTGATGCTGCGGTCTTTTTCATATCTGCCCGCCAGCACGGATTCAGGCATTGCGTCGAGCACACCGGGCTCACTCAGGTATCTGCCTTTGAGCTTGTATGTGTCGCCCGGTTCCCTGTTCATAATTTCGCCTGCCTGTTTCGCGCTCTTGCTGTCTATGCCTTCGATCGGATCCTTGATGTTGAAGTAGAACATGCCGGCTGGCTCCATCTCTCCGGAAGTAGCGGAAATCATGTAGATCATGAGCTGCATCTTGTATCCGTTACGCATCTTCCATACGTTGAGGCTGTCAGCGCCGGTCTTGTAATCGATAATTCTGACTCTACCGGAGCCGTCAACACTCAGAATATCCGACCGGTCTATCTTGCCCTCGACGTAAACAGTCTCTCCGTCTACCTCGAGTGTGACCGGATCGAATTTACCCTTGCGGCCGAATGCTTCTTCAAAAGAAGCATCCAGCAGGCTTTCCGAGGAAAGCTGTTCTGCCATTGCTCTTGCGGCACCACTGCAGATCTCGCGTATGCGTTCCATACGGAACCGCTCGTTGCCGGTGGATATGAAGAGTCCGCCCTGATAGCTCTCCGCAATCTTAGCGAGTTCTTCGTCGACCATCCGCTCTACTTCCCGGTAGATAATATCAGTGTCTGCCGCAGTGCTGTTCTCAGAATTCTCACTGAATTCACCCTTGCAGGTCTCAGATGAACCTGCATGCTGACCGGATTCCCGGGCGTCCGCAAGGCGGCGGAGAAACTCTCTGTCTCCGAGGAGTCTCCTCGCTACACTCATAAGGCATTCATGGTATGCATCACCGATGGATCTCGGGTCACTTGTGAATTCCCTCTCCTCCTTAGGTCTCAGGCCTCTGTCAACATAGTATCTGAACGGGCAGTCGAAATAACCGCTGATCGAACTGGCACTCAGCACGAGCGAGCCGTCAGTTCTTCCGAAAAGCTGCTTGGACAGGCTCCGTCCGAGCGGACGCGGCTGATTTTCATCGGCTGCCGCCTCCAGCATGATATCCAGTTCACCTTTCTGTCTGGCATGATACCAGCTTAGCAGAGTTCTCATCAGAGGATCTTCGCCCTGAGGCGCGTTTCTGTCCTTGATGCGGTCTATCATATGGCGCATGGATTCGCCTGGCATATCTATCACATCCGCGATCCTGCTCCCGGTCAGGGAATTGGATCCCCAGCCTGCAGTTACAACGTCTTTCAGTATTCTGCCCGGTTCATTGAGTTTCGGGAAAAGTGTCCTAAGTGATTCGATCAGCGGCGAAGGGCTGAGTTCAGAGCCTTCAGCGTCCGCCAGTGACCAGCTGATGTACAGTTTGTCTGATGGTTTGGAAAGCATTCTGTACATGGCCGCTTCTTCTTCCTGCATCTTGATGTCATCAAGGGAACCCAGCGCAAAGCCTTTGGTCCGGAAGTATTCTTTCTCGTCTACGGAGAACAGGCCCTCCGGCGAAGGCTGCATAGGCAGCACGCCTTCGTTCGCGCCGAGCACAACTGCGGCGCGGACCGGCCGCGGGCGGGTACGGATCATGGTTCCCACAGACAGCCCGTCGGCCGCCGGAGGGATCACGCCCACCTCTACATTCGTAAGACCCGCAACATATATTTCAGTGAATTCCGCCAGCTCAAACGGCGAATCACCCATTATTTCATTGACCTGATCCAGAAGCTCTATCGCCTTGGCATAGCTCTCACGGGTTCTCTGCGCCTCATCATGGAATCCGAGCGCGTCCTCTTCGTCCGTCATGGACTCGACAGCCTCGCTGAGATGCCAGACTTCCTCGAGATAACCCCTGAACCTGTCTGTAAAATCCGAGACGCAATGGTTATCAGTGCTGCTTGTGTCATCAGCACCGGCAGCTTTCTCAGATGATGACTTGCTGCCCGGAGTACACAGTTCACGGAGTTCCCCGATTTTCCCCATGACATCACTTCTCAGATCATTAAGAGCCCGGAAAGCCTCTGCGCCAAGGGTTTCCTCACCGTATCTGAAGTCGCGGGACCACATTGACCCGCGGATATGATAGGTCCTGGCGTAGTTCTCAAGGTCTTCAACATCCTCGCTGCTAACTCCGGCAAGTCCTGTCTTGAGCAGCGCAAACAGGTACTGTGAATTCATCCCGTGCACAAGGAACCACAGCAGATCAACAATAAAACTGACCGGCGCCGTGTCAGTGATGTCCCTTGCAGAGTCCATAAACAATGGCAGTCCGTATTCAGCAAACACCCTCTTGATGACAGGGTGCAGGCTGTCTTCGCCATTGGCAATAACCTGTATGTCTCTCATCCGGTATCCGAGATCCCTGACAAGATGCCATATATACGCGGCAGCGCTTTCCGCCTCGTAGTACGGGTTCGCAGCACAGACAACAGTCAGGTCGTCTGCGTCAAAGCCGGTATTCTCTGCTCTCTCTGAATCTGTGAGACTGTCATTCCACAGGCCATGTTCAATGCGGCGGACAGTCTCGCTTTTGCGCATCACATATTCAGGCCCTATCTCTTCGCAGGACAGCTGAACATTCTGCTCGCGGCACTTTGTCCGGAGCATTCTCTCCATCTCCTCATCCAGACCGAAATCGCTTCTGTTCAGGATGAAGTTTACTGAATGTGCGGCAGCAGACAGCTCAAGCATTGCCCTGGTGAATTTAGGTGTGATGCTGTCATATCCGTATATCCAGATATTCTTGGAGCGGATCATCTGAGATTGTCCGATTGCCTCTATGTATCTGGAAATGTAGTCCTCTGCATCAGTGTATCTGCCCGAGACAGCCTCCTCATAGGCCTCGGTAACTCCGCGGAGTTCCTCGAGCTTGGCTCTCAGGATCTTATCCGTGTCTCCCTCATTCAGCATAGCAGCAATCTCATCGAGAGTGCATTCCTGCTGCTTGAACTCAGAAATGAAATCGCTGAGCATCGTAGTGAAAGCCTGCTTGCCTGCGGATCTCCTGAATATTTCGAAGTCCCCCGAGTGCTCTTTGATGATTCTGGTAAGCAGCATGAATCTGCCGTATTTATCGAGCATGTTGACCGACTCAGTGCCCTGCTCAGTCAGAAGCCTCAGCCCGAGTCTGCTCATTGAAAGAATCTCTATGTCGAAAAGGCAGTCCTGACCTGTATATTTCAGAGCCTGCTCTTCTGCCACCAGAGTATACTGATCAGGCACGATAACAAGCGCCTCACCCTTGATATTTTCGTAGATGAAGCGTTCTTTGTCTGTATTCTCTCTGGCTGCGAACAATCTGAGCATCCGGTTCTCCTTATATTACAAACGGCGCAGAAATGCATCAGCAGCAAATCCGCGCCAGTGTTGTTTATAGTTTAGCGGCTGCGTCCTGAGACAGCTTTGCTCTTACGAACACGTCCAGGTCACCGTCCATAACCGCGTCGACGTTGCCGACTTCCGCGCCGGTCCTTGTATCCTTGACAAGTGTGTACGGCTGGAAGACATAGTTCCTGATCTGCGATCCCCATGTAGCCATGGACTGGTCGCCCTTGATCTCGTTCAGATTCTCCTTGTGAGCTTCTTCGGCAATGCGGGTCAGCTTGGAAACGAGAATCTTCATTGCGACTTCCCGGTTCATTATCTGAGATCTCTCATTCTGGCAGGTTACAACGATGCCTGTCGGAATATGAGTGATCCTGACTGCAGAGTCCGTCGTATTTACATGCTGCCCGCCGGCTCCGCCTGATCTGTATGTATCAATCTTCAGATCCTGCGGATTGATGGTGACCTCGATATCATCACCGATATCCGGCACAACCTCAACAGCTGCAAATGACGTCTGTCTCTTACCCATCGCGTTGAAAGGAGAGATCCTGACAAGTCTGTGAACACCGGTCTCGGATTTCAGCATACCGTATGCGTTGTCTCCCTGAACCAGAATCGTAGAACTCTTGATGCCGTAATCGACATCGTCCTGTCTGTCGAGGATCTTGGTCCTGAATCCCTTCTTCTCGCTGTATCTCAGATACATTCTCTCAAGCATCTCGGCCCAGTCATTGGCATCTACTCCGCCTGTCCCTGAATGTATGCTGAGTATAGCATCTTTGCTGTCATATTTTCCGGACAGCAGCATTCCGGTCTTAAGATCCTCAAGTTCGTCTTTGATCCGGTCAAAGCTCCTGATTACTGTTTTTGCTTCTTCCTCATCTTCGAGTTCTTCCGCGATCTCGATAAGTTCCGGTATTTCGTCAAGCTCACCCGCCAGTTTATCATAAGCATTCAGGCGGTCTTCGAGCATTTTCTTTTCTTTTAACACTTTCTGGGCGTTTCTCTGATCATCCCAGAAGCCTGCTTTCAGACTCTCGTCCTCAAGCTCCTTGATTTTTCTGGCAAGACCCTCCGGGTCAAAGATAACCTCCCACTTCCGCGAGACTTTCCTGTATCTCCGGAAGCTGGCTTCTTATTTCATCAAGCTGAAGCATATAATTATTGTCTCCGTTTCTGTTTATTAATAAATTCGGGGGCAGTGTAAAATCCGGCATTACCGGCACACATTATATCAGGTCAAGCAAGTCCGCAGGCTTGCTGATCTTGTATGTAGGTGCATAGGAGTGCTCAGCCATATCTTCTTCGTCGACATAGTGACTCCATCCGACCAGTACGCTGTCAATGTCAGCATTGTTGGCGCATCCGATATCGAATTTCGTGTCGCCTATCATGATGGCCTGTCTGCGGACTTCCGACGGAATCGCGTCAGCCGGGAGTCCTGTAAGCTTGGACAGACACACGAGAAGCGACTCCGGATCAGGCTTGTGTCTTGTCACATCGTCCATGGTCACGATCTCATCGATATCATTTTCCATGCCGAATTTCTTCATGTAATTAAGAAAACTGTAAGTCGTACGGGATGTAGCTACTCCTACTTTGTATCCGCGCGCATGAAGCTCATCAACCAGTTCTCTGACTCCATCGAATACGTACACAGCGATCTCTTCGTTGTGGGCATCCTGGTAAGAACGGTAATAGGCAATTACCTCATCGACATCGGCATCCGGCACAAGCCGTCCGA
>JBGUIG010000067.1:0-2972 GCA_045112795.1 Anaerovoracaceae bacterium
GTCCAGCTAATATGATAACAGCGCCAGCCAGAACGCCTAAGTATCTGTTTACATCCTGCAAGTCAAGAAGCCCATACTGATAGATCAGACCCTGACTTGGTATGAAGCCATAAAGGTTGTGAATCAACCTTGTTCCGGCAAAGCCCTGCACAAGTGTCCCGAGACATATCGCTGACAGCCCTTTTTGTAGTGTATTGGCATTGCGAAGGCCTCTGACCCTGCCGGTCATCATCCTGATTCCCGGAAGACGAGTCTCCTGAGATCCAAGTTCTATCCAGAATTCTACAACGCCCTGCCTTGATTCGTGTTTAGGCTCATCCGAATTATCCTCTATTTCACAGCCGCACCTGCCTCCATGCAGATTGCATATGCTCTTGACCGCCGCCAGCCCGATCCCGCTGCCGGAACCGGCGCGATCTCCTCTATATCCTGCATCCCAGATCAGCTTCAGATCATTTTCCGAGACTAATTCGCCCTCATTTCTTACTATGATCCTGACCCTGCCATTGTCTGCCATTGCCTTTACAAGGATCTCCGTCCCGTATGTACCATAATTGACCGCATTTGATATATAGTTAGCAAGAGCCATTGTTATCAGTTTCCTGTCAGCATAGATGCGCAGATCTTCAGGGACTTCCTTTGTAATCACCATTTCATTCCTGTCGGCGAGAACCTGCAGGCTTTCGCACACCTCGCTGACGGCACTGCAAACACTGAAGTCGCTCAGATCCAAAGGGTAAGTGCCTGCATCCATTTTGGAAAGATCAAGCATTCCGACGATCCTGTCATTCATTCTCAAGCTTTCTTCTATGACCACCGAAGCATATTCCCTGCGCTTCTGATCATCCGATTCGTTCTCAAGAAGTTCTCCATAACTGCGGATTACGCTAAGCGGCGTCTTCATATCGTGTGCAAGAGAATCAGTAAGGAGTCGTCTTCTCCTCTCATATTCAAGTCTTTCACCGATCTCATTGCCCTGAAGGAGAATCAAAGCACTCGCAGCTATTATGAATAACAGGGCAGCCGCCGGATAGAAGGTTTTCAGCTTATCTACCGCATATAGCCATGGATTCATCGTAACTGTTACCGCCAGCAGATAATCATTACCATAGATATGATCTATCACGCCAACTGTTCTCAATGATCCAAACCATTTAGAGTCCGCCATATCAGACCACATGTAATTCCCTGAATCAGATATGTTCTCCCCAATGCAGAAGTTCTCTACATATTCTCCCGTCTTCTGCTCAAACTCGCCGGACATTTCATCTTCGAGCCCATATGACCCATGGTGTGAGCCATCAGGAAGATATATCGAATAGTCCTGAGTTTCTGTTTTTGCAATCTTTATCCCGTCTTCAGGGGGATTGCCAATAAAGGTTTTTTTGTCTGTATCGCCGTTATCCAATCCTTTCTCAAATGTGATCCTGTCAGGATAAAAGAACCTGCCCGACTGATAGCCCGAAAGATCTTCGATATACCCAAGATACCCCTCTGACTCAGCAAGTCCGGCTATTTCCTGCACCTGCTTTTCATTGAATGAGTCAGCAAATACAATGTTTCGACCATTGCGTCTGTAAGGTAACCCGATCATCATTGGTGTTACCGGCTTAACAGTTTCCGCGGATATGACAGTCCCGTTTTCTGTCCCTATCCTGATAAGCCTTATATCGACCTGCCCTTCATATTTTTTGTATCTGTCATAAAGCTGATACCGATAATATCTCATCAACCTGAATGCTTCTGCCTGATTGAATCCATCCACATAAGCTGCACTGTCAGGTTCAACCGTTCTGCATGTCTTAAGATCGCTCAGTATCTCATCATAATTACATACTTCGTGATAGTTCTGAAGCAACGGATATCTGAAAGCCCAGGTCGCCGCAAATATGAGTACCAGATAAAGCGCTAACATCAAAGCTGCTGTTTTGGCTGCAAGCGGAAGACCGTTTCTTGTGGTTTCTTTATTTCTAAACATCCTTTTCACCATCTCTCACCTCGAATCTGTATCCGACTTTGATGATCGTATGAATATACCCGGATCTCGCGCCCAGACAATGCCTGAGCTTTTTTATTGTACCGTCTACAGCCCGATCATATATAAAGGCTTCTCTTCCCCATACATGATCAAGAATCTGTTCCCGGGTAAGGATCCTGCCCTGATTCTGCATCAGATAAACCAAGAGGTCATAGACAAGCGGCGGCATTTCTGTTGTGACCCCATCAATCCTTACTGATCGTGCATCAGTATCTATATCAATTCCAGGGGCAGATAATTTGGAATCCTGTTTCCTGCCCACATACCTGTGGAGCAGCGCCTCTGTCCTCGCATACAATACCGATAAGGAAAATGGTTTGGTTACATAATCATCTGCACTTACCTCAAATCCGTGCAGCTGATCCTCTTCTGCTGTTCTTGCCGTCAAAAATATGATTGGAATATCCGATGTCTTACGTATATGCTCACAAACCTTGAATCCATCAGTCCCGGGCATCATTACATCCAGAATTGTATTTAGAGCGACAACTTCCCATTTATCGGGCAGACAAGGAGGGAGAGGGAAGCATGGAATTATCCATACCAGAACGGTTAAAAGACCTGCGTGTAGAGCGTGGCTTGACGCTGGAACAGCTTGCGGAACAGACCCACCTTTCTAAGTCTGCGCTGGGAAGTTATGAGGGGGACAATTTCAAGGACATCAGCCACTATGCCCTTATCCAGCTGGCAAAGTTTTATGAAGTGTCCGTTGATTATCTTCTGTGCCGCTCTCACACAAAAAATCACCCAAACGCCGATCTTGCCGACCTGCGTTTGAGTGATGATATGATTGAATTATTGAAAAGTGGGCTGGTGGATAATGGCCTCCTGTGTGAACTGGCGGCGCACCCGGATTTTCCCCGGCTCATGGCTGACCTTGAAATCTATGTGAACGGCATAGCGGCAAAGCAGGTACAGGGGGCAAACGCCATTG
>JBGUIG010000068.1:0-2072 GCA_045112795.1 Anaerovoracaceae bacterium
GATCATCAGCATCGTCTTTAAGACTTACGATAATGATGAAGCATATGTAGGTCATACCGGTATCCTGATCGACTGTCAGGATATAGCTGACGCAGATGCGAAATATGTGTTCATTGAAAAAATTGCTTTTGGAGATCCGTTCAAAGTGACTAAGCTTAATGAGAAATCAGACCTTATAGAGATGCTCTCAGAACGCTCAGCTTATACAGTGGAAGAAGGCGAACCGGCACCTGCAGTTTATGAGAATGATAAACAGATCGGTGAGCTGAAAAGATAGGCGGCAGACAGTAACTATGAAGAGAAAACTGATCATAATAATCATCATAATACTACTTGTTATACTGGCGTTATTTATCGTTTGGCTGCCAACGTTTCTTATGACAGGAAACAGGCAAACTATAGAAGAAGCTTTTGCATGGCAGACGGATCACTATGATACTTCTTTCTATGAAGAACTTAAGAAGACTGATTACACTATGGAGACGAGCGACGGATATGTGATCCATGCAGAGCTGCTTGAGAATCCGGAGCCAACTGATGATTATGTCATCATCTCGCACGGCTACACGGATAACCGCATGGGCGCTCTGAAATACGTGCCGATGTATCTGAAACTCGGATTCAACTGCATAATATATGATCTCAGAGGTCATGGCGAAAACGAGGCGACATTCACAACATATGGCATCAGAGAGGGAGAGGATCTTGACTGTCTGATCAGGGATACACGTGAAAGATACCCGAAACTCAAGGTGCTGGGTTTGCACGGAGAGTCACTTGGCGCAGCTACAACGGTCACTTGTCTGAAGTACAAACCGGAAGTGGATTTCGCGGTCGCGGACTGCGGTTTCTCAGATATTGAAAGTGTGTTGAAAAACGGCTCATCGGATATCTTAATAGACCTCGCAGATATCGGCAGCAGGATAAGATACCATTACGCCATCAAGGACATGCGCCCGATAGACTCGCTTGATGAAAACACGATCCCGATCCTTTTCATACATGGTGCTGATGATGATCTGATCCTGCCAAAGAACTCTGAAGACATGTCAAATAGAACAAAGGGGATCAGCAAGTTATGTATCATCCCGGGAGCAGGGCATGCGATGTCGATTCTGACAGAGCCGGAAATGTATGCAGACACGGTGAAAACCTTTTTATCAGAACTTAGCAACTAGTTGTTGGAGGAGCGGAACATGGCAAAGTATATAACTACTGTACCCGGCAGTCTGGAACAGCTGAGGAAATATATATATCATAACGGACCTAATCTCGGCGCGACTTTATCTCTTGAAGAAGAGATATCCGGAACCGCAGATGGCGTTAAGTACTTGATAGGCACATATGAAAGATATGCTGTTCTGGGAGAAAACAGGGTGAGCCTTAATATAGTTCTTCTTGAGATCAGCGAAGGCGTCAGAGTCATTGCTACCTCATCCGGCGGCAGTCAGGCGATGTTTCTGAAGATCAATCACTGGAGTGAGGACAACTTCCTGAATGATTTTGTAAGCATTATTGAGACTTATGTGAAAAAGACAGGTAATTGATAATGTGGAAAAGACTGATAGAATGGATCAAGTCATGCTTTGCGGGAGACGCTGCTCTCAGCAGCAAGAGCAAAGCTGAATTAGATATGAAGATGGCAGATCATAAGGCAAAGAACCGTGTCTGGAGAGGACCGCTGAATGGATAGAGATAACGAAAAGGTGCTCTACAACGTCCTGTTCCCGATCTGGTTGCTGGTATTCTTTCCGTCATACCTGTGGCTGATACTGATCCCGGCGAATTATCTGATCGACAGGATAGTGCTGAGATGGAGCCTTGGTGATATGCCTGATAAGGGCATGTTTTGCAGAAAGAATACATGGAAGATATGCCTTGCGGGATTCCTGAGTGACTTTATTGGGGCGATCGCACTGTTTTTCATTTCAGAGTTATTGCTCGGATTCAGCGGGGATGGCACAACGTTTATTGAAAAGGCAGGTGATGGGATCATGTTCGATCCTTTCACAAATGTACTGTCTTTTCTGATCATAGCTGCCGGTATCGCGCTTTCTGCGGTCTGCATCTAC
>JBGUIG010000069.1:0-8857 GCA_045112795.1 Anaerovoracaceae bacterium
TTCCAACATACGTGAGAAGACTCTTCTTGAAGCTCTGCAGTCGCCGATGTTCATGCAGTACCACGACAATATGCCGTTCAATGACAACATGCTGATGCCATGCCCGATGCTTGAGAATTCAGGCAGGCTGACAGAAATGGTCAATGCAGCAGGGGCTCATTCTACTGACCTGCAGTCTCCGGAGAGTGCTGAGCATCTTTGCAGCAAAACAAAAGCATATGCAGATAACTGGACTCCTGTAGCCGATAGACTGTGGCAGGAAAGGCAGGATGAGGCAAGACAGCTATGAAGAGATTACCGAAAAGATCCAAGATGAAATTTTCAATAAATATGGCAGTTTTGAAAAATTTGCAGAATGGGATTATTCCTAAGCGCGAGAGAATTACAGCGCCTGAATATCCTAAATGGGACAGCAAAGCCGGGATTCTTATTTCAAAAGAAGAGTACAGAGATTTTCTATCGGGACTGGAGTGATTGGTTGGCAAGAGGATGCATCACCTCTCCATGTATGTTCCTCTCATCGGGGCAGACCGGCTTGGCCGTACTGCCCTGACTCTTTTCAGACAATCTTCATATTATTCACTGTTCAGTACGTATAATATAGAGAACACTAATAGGTTGACAATTAGGCAGAGGGTATAAATATGAACATAACAGTAATAGGGGGAGGAAATATCGGTACACAGTTTGCTGTTCATAGTTCAGACAAAGGGCATTCTGTAAAAATGTTTACTTCTAATCCCAGTCGTTTTTCGAAGCATCTATTCATAGTAGATAAATCGGATAATGTCATAAAAGAGGGGAAGATAGTACTTGCCACGAGCGACCCGCATGAAGCACTGCATGATGCAGAGATGATCATGATAACAATGCCACCTACCATGATGATCCCTCTTGCGCAGATAGTTTACGAATACGCGGATCCCCATGCTGTCATCGGATTTGTGCCGGGTAACGGAGGATTCGAGTTTGCATTCAGGGATTGCATAGAGAGAGGAAATGTTTTATTCGGGATAGATCGTGTACCAGCTATAGCAAGACTTAAAGAAAGAGGCCGGACTGTATGCTGCTCGGGCTACAAAGACAGGCTGTATGTTGCTGCGCTTCCTTCGAGTCATACTGAAGAATGCGCAGCGCTGATAGAAAGCATCTACGATATCCCGTGTGTGAGACTTCCGGGGTTTATGGCTCTTACGCTTACACCATCGAATCCGATACTTCATACTGCAAGGCTGATGACCATATTCAGTGACTATGAGCCGGGCGTGACATATGAATCGCTCCCTTTGTTCTATGAAGAATGGGATGATGCTTCATCTGAATTGCTGCTGGCATGCGACGATGAGATACAAGATATTTGCAGGGCTTTGCCGTGGTTTGGACTTGAGTATGTGGTATCTGAGCGTGAATTTTATAATGCGGATACAGTGGAAGAGATGACATACGCCATCCGCACAGCTACACCTTCGGTATGTTCTGATGCTCTTGACATTAAGGGAAGAGGACTGTCAGGTCTCAGGAAAAGAAGAAAACAGAGGTGGCAGCGCATAGAACAACATATAAAAAGAAGGTCTGACTGGAGAGAGATTCTTGAAGAACGGCGAAACAGAAGACGTGAAGAGAATACAGAAGGGCTTATTCCAGACCTTCACTCGCGGTACTTCACTGCAGACTTCCCTTATGGGCTTTCAGTGATACAACAGATCGGAAAGATTGCCGGAGTAGCGATGCCTAATATAGACAAGCTCATAGAGTGGTATGACAACATAGCAATCATAAATGATAAGCTGCGTCTGTCTGATTATGGAATCACAGACGTTGAGAGCCTTAAGGAATTCTATCTTACCTGATAATTAAATCTTTAATGCAGGTAAAATCGTTGGACTTGGGTATATACAAGCATAGAAGGAAATACCTAGACAAGATATGCAGTGTTAAACTGTATACTGGTTCATTATGAACAGGAACTCTGCGCGGCTAGTGACGTTTGATTTACGGTATATACGCTGGACATGGACTTTTGCAGTATTCGGACTGATTGATAGTTCTTCGGAAATCTCGTCAGCACTCTTGCCGCGTAATAACAATTCAGCAACCTGACGCTCTCTTCTGGTCAGATTAAATTTCTCAAGCGCTGTGTTATTGTGCGTAAAAAGACAAAACAGCAGACTGCTGAAGACTGAGAACTTGCTCTCTGTCTGAAGCTGTCTGCTGTTTACGTTAAGAGGCTGCCACATTTTATTCAAATGCGACAGCCCCTTATGTTGGGCAGGCAAGCCGCTGTTTTCTTATTATTGCTCAGTGGTCATATCGATGTCTGCCAGACCGTCCTGAGCGTTCTTAAATACCAGCAGATCCACACCTTTTATAAGCTCCACGATCCGTGACACTCCGCTCACATAGGCGTCGTCCATGCCCGTCGTGATTCAGCCCAGAACAAAGGTTGGTTTGGTATTTGATACTGATGTTGAAGACAGAAAAGCATTGGATAAGAACATTGAGATGCTCAAAAAGTATTGCAGCAATATTACTGTTATTAACATGATGCAGGTGCTGGATTTTGAGGATGAAATTGTCAGAAGCACAGATGTAGGTAGGGCGCAGGACTTGACAAAGAGCAGAAGTGTGAGCAACTTTAAAACGGACTTCTGCAGAATGAAAGTAAATGATTGCAGAAGTCTCATGGAAAGGTATCAGTTCGATATAAAGAAAATGTGGACAGCAGAGCCGCCAACAGCATTCATGGATTTAAACCAGGAATCATACAGAGAGCTAATCGTAATCTCAAAATGAGGCATGCCTTTTGACCTGCTGTACTTGACTTGTGAGAGCCGTTCTATGAACGGCTCTATTCTCTGTAATGGCTGAAAAGACTGGCTTCGTTCGATAGGCTCACTTCATAACAGCTTCCGGGTGTTTGAAGGAATCATGTTATTTAAGTACAGTTTGCAATTATGATATCTGCAACACCTTTGCTCTGATGCAGGATTCTGTGCATATCTTCGACATATTCATCTTTCATGCCGGTAGATATCCAGTCTATAGTCAGGCCGAAGCAGGAACATTTGAAATATCTTATTATCAATTGTTTATCATGATCAGAAAGCTGGGTATCCGGAAAGACGGTTTTCAGATACTTTGCTACTACATATTCACATATTTTCCACAGCATATCTACATAAATCGTCCTGTTCCCTGAATTGTAAATATGCATGACTGCATTTTTCTTTGCTTTCATTGTCTGCGTGATTGCATCAAGACATTCTTCAAGTGAATTGAGCTCGGGGTACATCTCAACTATGTGATCAAAATCATTTTCACACATCTCTTCAAGCAGCATACATATGTCCTGATAGTGGTAATAAAAGGTATTGCGGTTGACACCGCATTTTTCCGAAATGTCTTTGACAGTTATCTTTCCCAAAGGTTTTTCGTTAAGTAATTCAAGAAAAGCATCCTGTATCGCCTTCTTTGTAAAGTTTGAATTGGACAAACTGTAACCTCCCTAGTCATTTTTCCCTCGCTGTCTGATTTATAGGCAGCAGAGCCCTTTTACCCATTTATGAAAAAACTTAGAAGAAATACTATACAGTCAGCCTGTTAAGTGCAACGGCAGTTGTCTGACGTGGCTGATATGAATATTGTAGTACTTTTTTAATGCCTATAAAACAGACATATCTGGCAGAATGTCTGACTTTAAAAGGAGTTGATAAAAGTGAAACGGAGATTGCTGAACATAAGCGTTTATACGATATTTTTCATTATTATGCTGTCTGTTTTCGGATATCTTGGAAGTGTATTCAGTGAGCTGAATTCTATGGATCTGTATCATTGCTCTTCAACAGAGGTCGGCAAAGAATTTGCTGCGCCTAGTGAGGAGGAGATGCTTGCAGATTCGCAGGAAGCAGAAGCAGCCCGAATGACAAAAGGCTATATCACAAAAAGCATGGCTGACAGCGGGATATTGAATGATGTTAAGGTCGATTACGGGAAAAAATGTATTATATGCAGGATCATTGCAGATGGTACAACTCAGGCAATACAGGATGGAAATGATGAAAAGTGGAAGGATATTTGCGATCTTGCATGCGACTGCAGCAAAGAATGGACAGAAGGCATCAGAAAGGCTGGGCTGGATGGATGGGATTTCAGCATCGTGATCCTTAATGATTACTATCCGAAAAATGCGCTGGCGATTTTTACTGATGGAGAGAACATATACAACTGTAAGGTCGATACAGAAAAAGTAGCAGCGTGAATTTGCTGCGGTACTGTCATTAAAGGAGAGGGAGAATGAAATTTGGGAATACTGTAGTCAAGCACAGAAGAATAATACTAATTGCAGCTTTAGTGCTCCTAATTCCGTCTGTGCTGGGCGTGATCGCCACAAGGATCAATTATGACATGTTATATTACCTCCCTGAGGATATAGAAACAGTTCAGGGACAGAACGTCCTTCTGGATGAATTCGGGAAGGGAGGCTTTTCTATTGTAGTTGTTGAGGACATGAAGTCTGACGATGTATCCCGGATGTCTAAAAGGATAGAAGAGGTCGATCATGTCGACAGTGTGATCGATTTGGAAAGCATACTCGACCCTTCCATACCGCGAAGCATGCTGCCGGATATTGTAAATGACAGCATCAACAATCCTGACGCATCCATGATCGTCGTATTCTTCGATTCTTCTACCTCATCGGAGGAAACTCTGAATGCGGTTTCAGACATTAGAGAAATTCTTACGAAGACATCCTATATTTCCGGAATGAGCTCGCTTGTGCTTGATCTTAAGAACCTGTGTGAAAGAGAAGAAGCAAAATATGTCGCGGTCGCGGTCGTTATGGCGCTTGCCGCAATGATGCTCCTGCTGGACTCGTTTGCGATACCGTTCCTGTTCCTGATCGGAATAGGCATGGCGATCCTCTATAACATGGGTACAAACATTCTTTTCGGAGAAATATCATTTATAACCATGGCCATTGCAGCGGTTCTTCAGCTTGCTGTCACTATGGATTATTCAATATTTTTATGGCATCGGTATACCGAGAAACTGGATGAAGCTGAACAGGGGGACAGCGGAGAAGATGGGAAAGAACTGGAACGCAGAGCCATGGCGGAAGCGATCAATGATACGCTGACTTCTGTTGCGGGCAGTTCAATTACCACTATCGCAGGTTTCCTGGCACTTTGCTTCATGACTTACACGATGGGCCGGGATCTTGGCCTTGTAATGGCAAAGGGGGTCATGTTTGGGGTGCTTGCAAGCGTTACTGTTCTTCCGGTCATGATATTGAAATTCTCAGGACTTCTCAGGAAGACAAGACACAGATCCCTTATACCGGATATGACCGGTTTCGCTCACATTCTTACAGGTAGGTATTGGGCATACATTCTGGTTTTCGTTATCGCTCTGGTACCGGCCGTCATTTTTTACAATCAGAAGAATGTGGTCTACGACTTCACCAAGATGTTCTCGAGCAATGCCGAGAGCATGGCAGATGAAGACAAGCAGTTCATGATCGCCAATGACAAACTCCGCGAGGACTTTGATATCGGAACATCGCACATCATTATCGCTGATGCGGATCTTCCTGCTAAAGAAGGAAGGGCGATGTGCAAAGAGATAGAAGAACTGGATGGTGTCAAAAGCGTGCTTGGGATCGACGCACTTCTTGGCACCGCTATACCAAGGAACATGCTGCCAGATCAGGTCAGTGAAGCGCTGATAGGAGATCAGCATCAGATGATCCTCGTCAACTGCGCTTATAGAGTATCGACTGAGGAATGCAATAACCAGATCGACCGTATCAATGAGATCATGGACAAATATGATGCAAGCGCTGCTCTTATCGGAGAAGGTCCGGCAACCAAAGACCTGATACAGATAACCGGCAGGGATTTTACGGTAGTCAACTGGATATCCATCGGCATGGTGTTCGTGATAATACTGCTTGTGCTTAAGTCGGCATCGTTGCCGGTTATCCTCGTGTTGGCCATAGAATTCGCAATAATACTCAATCTGGGTATATGCGGCTATACAGGCCTTGAACTACCGTTCATCGTACCTGTGCTGATCAGTACTATACAGCTTGGGTCGACTGTTGACTATGCGATCCTCCTCTCTACCAGATACAAACAGGAAAGGATCGGGGGCAGGAAGAAAAGGGATGCAATCGAAGAGGCTGCCCATACTTCAATACCATCGATAATAGTAAGTGCGCTTGGCTTTTTCACAGCGACGGTGGGAGTTGCCGTTTACTCTGATATCGCCATCATAAGTACGGTATGCGGGCTTATGGCCCGGGGAGCGGTGATAAGCATGTTCACGGTCATATTTTTGCTGCCGTCACTGCTTATGGCATCTGACAAGCTCATCTGCAGGACCACAGTGGGAATGAAAGAATCTATCAATGAGCATTCACCTGTAAACGGGGATGCAGCTATATGCTAAGGAGAGGGTATAAATGAAAAATAATATCAATAAAGAAAAGGCATATAAGATCATTGCAATGGTGCTGTCCGTAGTAATGGTTCTCGGATCCCTGCTATGGATAGCCGAGAAAGGAAGCAGCGCAGCAGAGAGCAATGCTGAGGATACTACAGAAACTCAGGAAGCGATCGAAAAAGAATATCCTGATCTCCTCGCGTCACACTGTCAGGACGGAGAGGTCAGCAAAGAGGAAGTCATCTATGTAGCCATGGACGCAGATGGGAATATACAGGATACCTCGGTCACAGAATGGCTTCATAACGGTACAGGAGCTGAAAGCATCAATGATGTTTCAACTCTGAATGACATAGAAAACACATCAAATGACAAGCCGTTCACACGCGACGGCAACAGTGTGGTCTGGGAGGCGGACGGATCCGATATCAAGTACAAAGGTACGATTGATAAGGAACTTCCGGTCAGTGTGAAGGTAAGATATTATCTCGACGGTAAGAGCATCAGCGCCGGGGATATCGCTGGAAAGGCAGGAAACGTAACGATCAGATTCGACTATACAATCAATACAGAAGCAACATCGAACGGATATGTATTCAAAACACCTTATACTATGGCTAGCGGTGTCATTCTGGACGATGAACACTTTACAGATGTCAAAGTCAACGACGGGAAAGTGATAGACGACGGGAATAAATGCATCTGCCTCGGTCTTGCGTTCCCGGGATTGGCAGAAAATCTGGACATACACTCAACTGAATTCGAGATCCCGGAAACTGTTATGATCTCGGCATATACGGATCGCTTTGAGATAGACGGCACCTATACAGTTGCAATGACAGGTATGCTCTCGGACATAGACTTTGATGGCAGCGATTCACTGGAATCAAAAATAGAGCAGCTCCAGGATGGTATGGAAAAACTCGGAGACGCATCTGACAAGTTGGTCAAAGGTGCTGACCAGCTGACTGACGGGGCATATGAACTAGCGGAAGGCGCAGGCAAGATATCGGATGGAGCAGCGTCTGCTGCAGCAGGAGCAGATCAGCTTGCGAGCGGTCTTGATAAGATAAGCGATAAGTCAGGAGAATTGAACGGTGGGGCCAGAGAGGTGTTCAATACTCTGCTCTCCACAGCGCAGACTCAGATCGAAGCGACCGGCCTTAGTGTGGGCAGCCTGACAATAGGAAATTACAAGGATAAACTCGGGCAGGTGATCGATTCGCTTGACAAGGATAAAGTGTATGAACAGGCGCTTAAACAGGTCACTGCTGAAGTCGAAAAGAACAGAGACACAATTGAGACCGGAGTCACTGCAGCTGTTAAAGAGCTCGTAACGACTAATGTTACCGCCGGCGTTGAGGATAATGTCAAGGATCAGGTAACAGCTGGCGTAAAGGTAAGTGTAGAGGCTGCAGTAAAAGAAGCTGTAATAAAACAGGCTGTAAATATGAGTGTTGAAGACTATGAAGCTGCAGCTTCTGCCGGACAGATCTCTGAGGAAATCAGGAATCAAATTGAAGAGACAATAAAACAGCAGACCACTGCAAAAATGGCCAGCGATGAAATAAAGGCTCAGATCGAAGTGCTGGTAAAAGAGAAGATGAGCAGTGAAGAAGTTAGGTCCAAGATCAGTCAGCTTATTGGACAAACAATGGCGAGCGATGAGATCAGCCAGCAGATAGCTAACGGGACCGAAGCAAAGATACAGGAACTCATAAATGAAGCCATGGAATCTGAGGAGGTACAAAACAAGCTTGCTGAAGCAGAAGAAGGGGCTAAAGCTGTTATCGCTTTGAAGACATCACTAGATAAGTATAACGCATTTTATCTGGGGGTCCTTGCATACACATCGGCAGTAGATCAGGCATCTGATGGAGCAAATAAGCTATCAAAGGGAGCATCTGAACTAAGCGATGGAGCCGCTCAGCTGTCAGATGGTGCGTCCAATCTGTATGAAGGCGCAAGCAAGCTCTATGATGGCATGGATACTTTCGACAGGGAAGGTGTCAGAAAACTGATAGCATCTCTCGATGAAGCCGGGGTAAAAGATCTGTTTGATCGATTCAGCGCTCTTGCGGATGTATCCGGCAGAGATTCGCTGATCGGCGGAATAGCAGACAATATGGATGGCGAGAGCAGGATCATCGTCAAAACAGGTAAGATTGCAGCAAACAATTGAATAGCGTTCTGATCCGCTTCCCAGCGGAACAGATAGCTATACATTTCATAAAGCCGCAGATAACAGTGCTTATCTGCGGCTCCCTCTCATTATCGTGAAAATGCATATTGATCGAATTTCTCCGCATGGCCGTCAGCATGACGCTGATCGTGAAGGTCGAGAATCTCAAAGCCCATATCCAAGCCGCACAGGAACGGGCTTCCACGCGCGTTCATTTCTTTTTCGCTTTTC
>JBGUIG010000070.1:0-3787 GCA_045112795.1 Anaerovoracaceae bacterium
AGGGATATCTCCGTACTGGTCAGGCATGAAATCTATCACCTTGTGCTGACTGTTCTCATCAAACTCACCTGAATTTGCATCAGCATATCCGAGCACATTTCTGGCATATTCTATTACAGCAATCTGCATTCCGAGGCAAATGCCGAAATACGGAATGTTTTTCCTGCGAGCGTAACCTGCAGCCCTGATCATACCCTCTATGCCGCGGTCACCAAAGCCGCCGGGTACCAGTATGCCGTCTGCATCGCCGAGTATCTCGTCTTCAGTTTCAGAAGTTATATCTTCTGCTTCTATCCATTGTATATTGACTGTGCAACCTGTTTCAAATCCTCCGTGTCTCAGCGCTTCAGCTACTGACAGATATGCGTCGTGCAGTTTTATATACTTCCCCACAAGAGCAATTGTCACCTCTCTGCCTCCGGCTTTGATCCTTCTGACCATTTCCTTCCAGTCTTCCATGTCGCAAGGACCTGCATCTATGCCTAGTTCACGGCATACGATCCATGAGAAGTGAGCCTTTTCGAGCATCAGAGGCGCTTCATACAGTACAGGAAGAGTTATGTTCTCAATTACGCAGTCTCTTTTGACATTGCAGAACAGAGATATTTTGTCATATATATCTTCATCAATATGTCTGTCGGATCTCATGATTATGATATCCGGCGAGATTCCCATATTCTGCAGTTCTCTGACAGAATGCTGTGTCGGCTTGGACTTGTGTTCACCGGAGCCGGTTATATACGGCACCAGTGTAACGTGTATGAAGAGGCAGTTGTGTTTGCCCTGCTCAATGCTTACCTGTCTGGCTGCTTCAAGGAACGGCTGGCTTTCGATGTCTCCGACAGTTCCGCCGATCTCGGTGATTATTACATCGCTGTCGCCTTCCTTGCCGACATTATATATAAAATGCTTGATTTCATCAGTAATATGCGGGATGACCTGTACTGTGCTGCCCAGATACTCTCCTTTGCGCTCCTTATTAAGGACATTCCAGTAAACCTTTCCGGTGGTGAGATTGGAGAACTTGTTCAGGTCTTCATCGATAAATCTCTCATAGTGTCCGAGGTCGAGATCTGTCTCGGCTCCGTCGTCAGTAACGTACACTTCACCATGCTGGAATGGACTCATCGTACCTGGATCGACATTGATATACGGATCGAGTTTCTGCGCTGCGACTTTGAGCCCGCGGGCTTTGAGAAGTCTGCCTAGCGAAGCTGCTGTAATACCTTTGCCGAGTCCCGAAACGACTCCGCCTGTCACGAAAATATACTTCTTGTCCACAGTATTCACCTCATTTCGATTATTCCTGATAATAGTTAAAGAGTGCGCATGCCCTTCAGGTGATAATTCCCGAAGAGCTCATAAATGCAATAGGGGAACAATAAATTGTTCCCCTGCTGATGATTATTATTTGCCGCTGTCCCCGTAGTTGGAGAGTACTCTTGCTGAAGGGTCATCAACATCGCAGCCTTCCCATGCTTTGTTAGGCATCCAGAAGTCTGTTATCATCTCTGCCTGACCCGGATAGTATTTTTCGAATATGTCTCTGTACAGGAGTGATTCTTTGGTAAACGGCCTTGAATGTTCATATTTAAGGCAACCTGCCCTGAATTCTTCGTCTGTGTACTGTGCCTCTGCAAACTCCTTAAGATCGTCTACCATAGAGTGTCCTACTGCATCGGAGAATGCTGCTTTTTCTCTCCACAGAATCTCATCCGGCAGGTAGTCTCCCTCGAATGCTTTTCTCAGAAGATATTTGCCTTTGCCGTATCTGTTCAGCTTGATCTCCGGATCGATTGACATTATATACTGTACGAATGCAAGGTCACCGAACGGAACTCTGCCTTCGAGGCTGTTTCCTGAGATGCACCGGTCTGCTCTCAGCACATCGTACATATGCAGCTCACGGATGCGTTTGCAGGCTTCCTCCTGGAAAGCTCCGGCTGAAGGTGCAAAGTCCGTATACTTATATCCGAACAGTTCATCGGATATCTCGCCTGTGAGTATGACACGTATGTCTGTCAGCTCATGGATCGCTTTGCACACAAGGTACATGCCGATCGAAGCTCTGATCGTGGTGATGTCGTAAGTGCCGAGAAGATAGATAACGTAGTCCAGGGCATCGATTACGTCCTGTCTGCTGATTATCACTTCGGTGTGGTCGCTTCCGATGTATTCTGCAACTTTCTTGGCATATTTAAGATCGATAGCATCGATATCCATTCCGATGGCAAAGGTTCTGATAGGTTTATCCGACGCCCTCGCCGCAATTGAGCAAACCAGCGATGAATCGAGTCCTCCCGAGAGAAGGAACCCGACTTTGGCATCAGCCACCAGACGTTTTCTGACCCCTTCTGTCAGTAATGTGTTGATGTTACCGCAGATTTCATCCAGACCCCCGCTGACATAGTCACTGACCTCTGTCATATCGCGGTATCTTGTAAATTCCCCCTTCTGCCAGTAGCATCCCGGTGGGAAAGGCATCACTTTGCTGCAAATCCCAAGAAGACTCTTAGGCTCGCTTGCGAAAGCTATGCATCCTTCCCTGTCGTACCCGTAGTAAAGTGGTCTGATGCCGATCGGATCTCTCGCCGCTATGAATTCATCTGTCCTGCAGTCATATATGACGCAGGCGAATTCAGCGTCCAGCTGCCGGAACATATCTGTGCCGTACTCAAACCAGAGCGGCAGCAGCAGTTCGCAGTCAGAACCGGATCTGAAGGTATACCCCATCTGTTCCAGTTCTTTTTTGGTTTTTTCAAAGCCATACAGCTCTCCGTTACAGACAACGGAACATCCGTCTTTTTCGAACGGCTGCATGCCTTCAGGTGTCAGGCCCATAATCGCCAGTCTGTGAAATCCCATGATGCCTTTTCCGGCGCTCAGGATTCTGGTGTCATCGGGACCTCTGTATTTCGTAAGCGCAAAAGCTTCTTCGAATTCCGGCACGGTTGTAACACGTCCGGTTGTAGTCATTAATGTACACATGATTCCGCCTCCTTACTTTTCACCGAACAGAAGAAGTCCGTAGTTTGGAAGAGGCCAGTATGCCTTGGATGTCTGCGCTTCTGCCGCATCGCTGTCAGCTCTCAGCTGATCCATCGCCGGCAG
The DNA here is from genome assembly GCA_045112795.1 of Anaerovoracaceae bacterium. GTDB lineage: Bacteria > Bacillota > Clostridia > Peptostreptococcales > Anaerovoracaceae > Crickella. The sequence continues at coordinate 3,112 of JBGUIG010000070.1, forward strand.
CACGCAGTCTCTGATGAGTCCGGCGTCTTTGGCATAATCTTCATTACTCAGCGAATCCAGAGCACTGACAAGAGCATCCACATCATCGTAGATTCTGTCTGTCTGCTGTGACAGGAATCTGATCATCCTGTCCTCAAACCTGCACTCAAGATCAGGTATCAGACGTCTCTTGGAAGCTGCATTTGAAGCCAGTTCCGCTGTATATTTCTCAATTGCCGGCGCAATGCGCTTCATCGCCATAGATCTCATGGTTCTCGCTTCGATGCATATTGTCTTGCAGTAAGTCTCCAGCATTACCTCACATCTCGACTCAATTTCCGAAAGCGAGAATACTTTTTGCCTTGTGAGCATTTCTACGTTCTTTCTGTCAAGAAGGTGCGGTACGCAGTCTGCAGTTGTTCTGTAATTTGAAAGGCCGCGGGTTCCGGCTTCAGCTACCCATGCGTCGTTGTATCCGTCACCGTTAAATATTATTCTGCCGTGCTTCTTAAGCGTCTCTCTGACAAGATCATATATGTCCATAATGACATCAGAAGATCCTTCGAGTTTATCCGCAAAATATTCCAGTGAATCTGCGACAGAGCTGTTAATAACCACATTCGGGAAAGCGATACTGCTCATGGATCCGGGCATTCTGAATTCAAATTTGTTGCCTGTGAACGCGAAAGGCGATGTC
>JBGUIG010000071.1:0-4770 GCA_045112795.1 Anaerovoracaceae bacterium
CTCCTCAGGCGCTTGCCGCCTCGCTGTGAACGAAAAATACTTCGCAATTACAACTTGTTGTAATAATAATTGGCGCTGCAGTGATGCGGCGCCTTTTGGTTTACTCACAAAAGCTTCACTATTTTTCGCGGGTGCTTATATGATATAATTTCTCTTGGTTTGAGAAAGTAATCAGTCGATAACTAAGTTAAAAAGGATAATGATTTCTATATAATCAGGAGGACTAATAATATGGTAAACGTAATTACACAGGATACTTATGAACAGGAAGTTATGAAGGCTGAGGGAACTGTACTTGTAGATTTCTATGCTGACTGGTGCGGACCTTGCAAAATGCAGGCTCCTATTGTTGACATGCTCAGCGATGAGAGAACTGATGTAAAGTTCTGCAAGCTCAATGTCGATGATGCACCTGTTATCGCTATGCAGCTTGGAATCACCAGCATTCCTACTATCATGGTAGTCAAGAATGGCGAGATCACTTACAAGCAGCCTGGACTTATGCAGAAGTCAGATCTTGAGGCTCTTCTGTAAGACAAGTATTGAAGGTGACAATGGGCGTACTTCAGGGTGCGTTCATGTCACCTTTTCTGTTGCGGCAGATTAACAGAAATAACCGGGAATTCACAGTTTCTTAATGTAAATGGAGCTTATCGCATGGGAAATACCCTTGCGGCATGTCGGAGAAAGGACCAACTAATATGCTTTTGCTGAATAAAGAGGACATCAGAAGCGTTTTCTCAATGAAAGATGCAATAGAGACAGACAAGGAATGCTACAGGCTTTTTAACGAAGGGAAATTTGATGTTCCGCTCAGAGCTGTTATCAGCGGCACTCATGGGAATTTCCTGTTCATGCCGGCGTATTGCGAGGATATGGGCGCTGCTGGCCTTAAGATAGTAAATATCATGCCGGGCAATACGGCTCGAGGGCTGCCTGCCTCTATCGGCCAGGTGCTGCTTATCGATGGTGAGACGGGAGTCGTCAAAGCTCTTATGGACGGAACGTATGTAACGGCACTCAGGACTGCCGCGGCAAGCGGTGCTGCTTTTGATCTTTTCGGAAGAAAAGATGCTGAGATCGGTGCTGTAATCGGTACCGGCAGCCAGGCTATGTGCCAGCTTGAAGCAATGCTTTCTGCAAGGAATCTCAGGGAGGTCAGAGTTGCCGCGCGGAATTACGAGAAGACTAAGGCATTTGTAGAATCAGCATCTGAACAGCTGGCTTCATATGGAACAAAAATCATAGCTTGTGATAATACTGATGCAGCGGTAGATGGTGCAGATCTTGTAATTCTTGTAACTGTTTCAGGAACACCGGTCTGCAGTGCTGAATACTTCAAGCCGGGATGCACAATCAGTGCGGTCGGAGCATACACTTATGACATGCAGGAACTTGATCCGGCTGTATTTGCAAAATGCGGGAAACTGTATTTCGACTCAGTTGACGCTGTTCTGTCTGAATCGGGAGATATTCTGAGACCTCTGGATGAAGGAACACTCACCAAAGAACAGTTTACCGGTGACATAGGAGAGTATATCCTCGGAAAGATACCCGGAAGAGAATCGGATGATGAGATAATTGTATTTGAAAACGTCGGTATGGGAGCACTAGATCTGATGACAGCAGCCAGAATTTATGAAAAGGCTGTTGCTGAGGGCATTGGAACAATATGGGAATAAAAATGTAAATTTTCACGCGTATTTGAGATGTACAACAATTAATCCAAAAAAGAATTGTTTTTTTCAATAAAAAGCATTGACCGTTTATTATGACAATAGTAAAATACAATCCGAAGCAAAAGGGTTAACATATAGGATGTTCAGTCCGTTAAGGAGTTAGGGGACCTTCTCGAAGTGAATGTTCGACGTTTTGCGGATGAGCCGGGCTAACCGGCTTTTTCTGTTGCCGATGTTTCTTGCGTTGAAGGTGTCTCCGCGGTATACTATTTCAGTATGGCTTTTATTGAAATCAGAGATCTGACAGTTGAATACACTCGTCTGGATGAAGATGGCAGAGAAATCCCCGGAACAAGGGCGATTGATGCCGTCAGTTTTGATATTGAAAAAGGCAGCTTTGTCTCTGTAATCGGAATGAATGGTTCAGGCAAAACGACTCTGGCAAAATGCCTTAACGGTCTTATACTGCCTACTTCCGGTGATGTATATATCGACGGGATGAATACCAAGGATGACGAACATCTGTGGGACATCCGCAGCCGTGTCGGAATGGTATTCCAGAATCCTGATAATCAGATCGTATCTTCGATTGTTGAGGATGATGTTGCATTCGGTCCGGAGAATCTCGGAATACCGCCTGAAGAAATCAGGGAGAGGGTCGACCATGCGCTGAGGACCGTGGGAATGTATGCTCACCGTCACAAGGGTGCTCATATGCTTTCCGGCGGACAGAAGCAGAGAGTCGCCATTGCCGGCGCAATCGCAATGAGACCGGACTGCATCGTATTTGATGAACCGACTGCTATGCTGGATCCTAAGGGCCGCGAAAGCGTTCTGAGAATGATCAGACGCCTCAATGCAGAAGGAATTACTATCATCATCATTACACACTACATGAGCGAGGCTGTTCAGGCAAACCGCCTGATTGTAATGCAGAAGGGACACATCCTCGCAGATGCATCACCTCACGACATTTTCGCAGACAAGGAACTTGTCAGACGGGCAGGTCTGGAGCTTCCGCCGGCAGTTGAGCTCAGAGAGAAACTCGGAATGTCTGCTGATGTAATGACAGTCGAAGACATAATAGAAGAAATACGCAGAATCAAACAGACGAACAACAAATAACAGATACATATACAGTATGTCCATAGAAGTTAAGAATCTCAGATACACATATAATCCGGGGCTGCCCGGTGAAACACTCGCGCTTGACGATGTTTCTCTTGAAGTGCGCGATGGTGAGATTCTTGGAATAATCGGGCATACAGGTTCAGGCAAATCGACGCTGCTCCAGCACTTTAACGGCCTGATCAAACCGGATTCAGGTGAGGTATATGTCGATGGGCGCTGTATAACTGACGGAACAGTCAGGCTGGTTGAAATCAGACGCAAGGTCGGACTCGTGTTCCAGTATCCTGAATACCAGCTTTTCGAAGAGACCGTTGCCAAAGATGTAGCGTTCGGTCCCAGAAACCTCGGCCTTAATGAAGAAGAAATCGAGAAAAGGTGCAGAGAGGCAATAGGTATCGTTGGACTGAACTACGATGAAATCAAAGACGTTTCACCGTTTGAACTGTCCGGAGGCCAGAAACGAAGAGTTGCCATAGCAGGCGTTGTAGCTATGAAGCCGCGAGTACTGATTCTCGACGAGCCGACGGCAGGACTGGATCCGACAGCACACAAGGAAATCCTTGACATGATCCGCAGAATCCACGAAGACATGGGCATCATTATTATATTCGTTTCCCATAATATGGGAGATGTTGCTGAAATGTCAGACCGTGTCATTGTTATGAATCATGGCAAAGTTGCACTTTCCGGCACGCCGAGAGAAGTGTATTCCCATGAAGAGGAACTGGATGAAATGGGTCTGGGAGTACCTCCAGTAACTGAAATAATGAGAAAAATCAAGGCTGCGCTGCCTGAAATCGACAGCAAAGCTCTGAATGCTGACGAAGCCGCAGAGGACATACTCAGATATATTAACAACAGATGATCAGAGACATTACACTTGGCCAGTACTATCCGGGAAAATCCGTGATTCACAGACTGGACGCACGAACCAAAATAATCGCGACGCTGCTCTATATAATAGAGCTGTTTATCGTGAACAATTTCTGGGGGTTCCTGATTGCGGGTTCGGCACTGTTCATCGTTATAGCCATTTCCAGAGTTCCCGTCAAATTCATCTTCAGAGGACTGACAGCGGTATTCCTGATTATAGCGTTCACTGTTCTTCTGAATATGTTCATGGTTGACGGCAGAATACTGTGGCAGTGGAAATTCCTCAAAATCACCTATGAAGGACTGGCGAGAGCCGCATTTATGGCAGTGAGGCTTGTGCTGCTGATCATAGGAACATCTATGATGACGCTGACGACCAAGCCGATAGAGCTTACAGACGGTATTGAAAAATTGCTTAGCCCGTTCAGCAGAATAGGTTTTCCAAGTCACGAAGTCGCTCTGATGATGACAATCGCGCTCAGATTCATTCCGACATTGATGGAAGAAACTGACAAAATTATGAAAGCTCAGCAGGCAAGGGGAGCGGACTTTGAATCGGGCAATCTGTTCCAGCGGGCCAAGAGCCTTATACCTATTCTGATTCCGCTTTTCATAAGCTCATTCCGTATCGCGCAGGATCTCGCGCTGGCAATGGAGGCGAGGTGCTATCACGGAGGTAAAGGCAGAACCAGAATGAACGAAATCAAATTCCACAAGGGAGACGCTGTTTCAGCGGTACTTATGGTGGTATTCCTTGCTGTTATCATAGGATCAAGGTTCATCCATCTGTAAGATTTAATGGATTGATTTATTGGTTACTATAAGAATTATGAAAAGCAGTGGCCTGATAAGGCTGCAGGGAGATAAATGAGGCAGAGAAAAGTCAAGAATCTGGATATTAAATACGAAGAATACAACGACATTCTGATACGTGAACCTTCTTCAATGAAAGGGCAATGGTCAGAGCGTTCTGGCGGAAAGCCGGTGTATCTTGAAATAGGATGCGGCAAGGGCAAATTCATCAGCGAAATGGCTGAGAGAGAACCCGGCCGCTTTTTCGCTGCTGTAGAAGGCAACCAGAGTGTAA
>JBGUIG010000072.1:0-12327 GCA_045112795.1 Anaerovoracaceae bacterium
TCTACCGTTGAGCCACATCAGCATAATGGCGACCGGGAACGGGCTCGAACCGTCGACCTCCAGCGTGACAGGCTGGCATTCTAACCAGCTGAACTACCCGGCCACTTATGGTGGACGCAATAGGGCTCGAACCTATGACCCCCTGCTTGTAAGGCAGGTGCTCTCCCAGCTGAGCTATGCGTCCGTCTCTTTTTTGACGCCCCATTATAATAGCAGATGAAGGGTACCATGTCAATCAAATTTTAGATAAAATTTTGAAAGCTTTTTTTGTGTTATTTACACAAATTATGGCAGTCCGAAATGCACTATCGGTTAAATTCTCACCCTTATAATGCCTTTTTCCGCTGACAGTACCTTAGCCTGCCCGCTTGTAAGATTAGTCATCATGCCACGAATCTCATTTTCATATTCTGCGAGACATTTGATACCGGCTCTCACTACATCAGAGTATTCCGGATCAACGATCTCAAATTTACCATCTGAAGACAGGTTTTGCAATTTACTTAAATAGGAATAGTCAAATTCATATCTGAGAAGAGAACTTTCCATTACCTCACATCTGCCGGCAGCATCCAGTCCAAGCTTAGCAGCAGCTGTATAAGCCCGTGCAAGGCCCCCTGTACCGAGTTTTATGCCGCCGAAGTATCTTGTTACCACAACTGCCAGATTAGTCAGTCCTTCACCCGATATAAGCTTGAGCATAGGAAGACCTGATGTGCCTCCCGGCTCACCGTCATCACTCGCCCATTTTATTTCCTGTTTGGCGCCGCAGATAATTGCAGGTACATTGTGTGTCGCGTCCCTGTACTCCTCTTTGACAGATGCCACATATTCTCTGGCTTCTTCAAGAGAAGCCACCGGTATCGCATGTGCGATAAACCGTGACTTCTCCACAATGTATTCCGCTTCACCGTATCCGCAGATAGATTTGTATAAAAGCATAATTACAGAATGTATTTATCGACGTCTACTTCCTTGATCTTCTGATGAAGCTTATCCTGTACCATAGCTCTGTCCACTATGACCTCTTTAAGATCAGGATCAGGCAGATTGTAGCTGACATCCTCCAGAAGTATCTCAAGTATAGTATGGAGACGCCTTGCTCCGATATTTTCGGTTTCTTCATTCATGAGGAATGCAAGATGAGCAATCTCATCAATACCATCCTCTGTAAATTCAACACTGACACCTTCTGTTTCCAGAAGAGCCTTCTGCTGCTTAGTTACAGCATTTTCAGGAACTGTCAGAATTTTCTTGAAGTCCTCAGTGTCGAGATTTTTAAGCTCAACATTGATCGGGAATCTTCCCTGAAGCTCAGGAATAAGGTCTGATGGCTTTGATACATGGAAAGCACCCGCACCTATGAAGAGCATATAATCTGTCTTCACCGGTCCGTATTTAGTGTTTACAACGCTTCCTTCTACTATAGGCAGGATGTCTCTCTGAACACCCTCTCTTGAAACATCTGCGCCGGATCTCATGCTGCTTCCGCTGGCAATCTTATCAATCTCATCGATGAAAATAATACCGTTCTGCTCAGCATTCTGGAGAGCTTCGTCAGTAACCTGATCCATGTCAATGAGCTTCTGAGCTTCCTGTTCTTTGAGGATTCTCCTTGCGTCTTTGACCTTGCATTTCTTGCGCTTAGTCTTCTTAGGCATCATGCTGTCGAAAATATTGCCAATAGCAATCATGCCCTCATTCTGAGTATCAAGCTGATTTGTCTTCGGCACATCATCTACTTCGATTTCAATGATCTGCTCTTCCAGAGCTCCGCTCCTGAGCTGAGCTCTTACCTGATCCCTTGCCATCTGAATATCGGAGTATTCCTGGCTCTGCTCATACTGGGCTTTCTGCTTCTCTTCATACTCCTGCTTCTGAGTCTTGTATCCGAGATTACCGAAAATATTGCCGAGCTGCACTCCGCTGCCCTGCTTTTCTTCCGGCCCGCCTGGAATAATTGCTTTGACAATGATGTCTTCAGCAATCTTCTCAGCCATTTCAGAATTCTCGTCCATCCTTTTCTGTTTGCTGAGTCTCATGCTGGCTTCAACGAGATCCCTTATCATGGAATCAACATCACGGCCTACATATCCTACTTCTGTGAACTTGGTAGCCTCAACCTTGACGAAAGGAGCATCCATGAGCTTGGCAAGTCTCCTTGCAATCTCTGTTTTTCCTACACCGGTAGGCCCCATCATCAGAATATTCTTAGGAGAAATCTCTTCTCTCATTTCCTCTGACAGGAGACTTCTTCTGTAACGGTTTCTGAGAGCAATCGCTACATATTTCTTGGCCTCATCCTGGCCGATTATATACTTGTCCAGCTCCGCAACAATCTGCTTAGGAGTCATGTTTTTGATATTGTCTGCCATTATTCTGCCTCCCCAAGCTTTTCAACTGAAATATTGTTATTAGTAAAAACGCAGATGTTTGATGCGATTTCAAGCGATTTTCTAACGATTGATTCCGCGTCAAGATCAGTGTTCTCGTACAGCGCTACGGCTGCTGAATAAGCGTAGTTGCCGCCTGAACCGATAGCAACTACGTCCTTATCCGGAACGATAACTTCACCGTTTCCGGAAATAACAAGCATATCATCTGCGTCTGCGACGATCATGAGAGCTTCAAGATTTCTCATAGCCTTGTCAGTTCTCCAGTACTGAGCAAGATCTACGGCTGCTCTTTTGAGATTGCCTGCGTGTTCTCCAAGTTTATTTTCGAATTTTTCCGTAAGATTAAATGCGTCAGCAACAGAGCCTGCAAAACCGGTCAGTACTTTATCCTTATAGATTTTCTTGACCTTTTTTGCGCCATTCTTCATGATAGTCGACTGGCCCATAGTGACCTGTCCGTCTCCGCCGATTGCTATATCGCCGTCCGGTCTTCTGACGCAGCAAATTGTTGTTGCATGAAATTCTATCATTAGTATTCCCCTTCTCTATTTTTCTTTGTATCTGCACTCCGGATTAGAGCACTTGACCTTTGCGGTCTTTCCCTTGCTCTCGACAAGCATTGATCCGCAGTCCGGACACATTCTGCCTGTAGGCTTGTCCCAGTATGATACATCGCATTCAGGATAGCCGCTGCAGCCATAGAAAACTTTGCCGGACTTACGGCCTCTCTTCTCTACGATTTCTTTGCCGCATTTCGGGCACTTTATACCTGTAGATTTAATAATAGGTTTGGTGTTCTTGCATTCAGGATATCCTGTGCATGCGAGGAAGTTTCCGAATCTGCCTTCTTTGATGGCCATCGGTTTTCCGCAGATTTCGCACTTCTCATCTGAAAGTACTACTTCTTTCTCGATACGTTCAACCTCTTCGTCAGCTTTTTTGAGTTCCTGACTGAACCCTGTGTAAAATTCGGAGATGATGTTTCTCCAGTCAGTTCCGCCCTGTTCAATGCTGTCGAGCTTGTCTTCCATTTCACCGGTGAACTGAACGTCTACTATGTCAGAGAAGTATTCCTGCAGAATACCGATAACATCAAATCCGAGTTTGGTAGGCTGCAGACTCTTCTTAACTCTCTTGATATATTTTCTTGTAATGAGCACACTGATAATTGAAGCGTATGTACTAGGACGTCCGATATTCTTTTCTTCCATTTCCTTGACAAGGCTCGCTTCAGTATATCTTGCAGGCGGCTGTGTGAATTTCTGCTCTGTGATAAGTTTTACAAGATCAAGGATATCTCCTTCGCTGATTTCAGGAATGGTAACTTCATTCTCATTGTTCTGGCTCTTGTAAACCTTACGCCAGCCGTCGAATGTCATTCTGGAACCGTTTGCTCTGAACTCATATTTGCCGTTGGTTATATCTGCTGTCACTGTGTCATACTGAGCTGCTGCCATCTGGGACGCAGTGAATCTTCTCCAGATAAGGTCATAAAGCTTGTACTGATCTGAAGTCAGTGATTCTTTGATCATATCAGGCTCAAGCGTAATATCTGAAGGTCTGATAGCCTCGTGAGCATCCTGTGTTGTCTTGCTGTTTTTGGAGTAGTAATTATTAGCAGAATAATACTCGCCGAACTTTTCTTTGATGTAGCTTCCGGCCATAGCCCTGGCCTGAGAAGATACTCTGACTGAGTCTGTTCTGATGTAGGTAATAAGTCCACGTGCCCCTATGCCCTTGAGATTAACACCTTCATACAGCTGCTGTGCAATCTGCATAGTCTTGGAAGTCTGGAAACCAAGTTTGATTGAAGCGTCCTGCTGAAGGCTGGATGTAGTGAACGGCGCATAAGGCTTAGTTTTTCTCTGCCCCTTTTTGACGGATTTAACAATATAATCTTTCCCGTCAAGTTCTGCTCTGATTGCCTCTGTCTGTTCCGCAGATGTGACTTTGGCCTTTTTCCCGCTGATTTTGTTTAGCTCAGCAACAAATCCATTGCCGAAATCTGCAGCAATGTACCAGTATTCTTCGGGAATGAATGCATTTATTTCGTTTTCTCTGTCGCAGATAATTTTGAGTGCAGCTGACTGTACTCTTCCTCCCGAAAGGCCTCTTGATACCTTTTTCCACAGAAGCGGGCTGATCTGATAGCCTACGAGTCTGTCCAGAACTCTTCTTGCCTGCTGAGCGTCAACCATGTTCAGATCGATCGCTTTAGGCTCTTTGATGGCTTCCTGAACAGTCTGCTTATTGATTTCATTGAACATAACTCTGCAGTCTGCATCCTTATCAAGGCCAAGCAGATATGCGAGATGCCATGAAATAGCTTCTCCCTCGCGGTCCGGGTCGGTTGCGAGAAGCACTTTTTTTGCTGCCTGTGCTTCTTTCTTCAGGTCCTTGATAGTCTGGGCCTTACCGCGGATATTGATGTACTCAGGTTCAAAATTGTTGTCTACATCAACACCGAGTCTGCTTTTCGGCAGGTCTCTGACATGTCCGACTGATGCCATTACTTTGTATTTTGATCCAAGATATTTGCTTATGATTTTTGCCTTCGAAGGAGACTCTACGACAAGAAGAGTCTTATCAGGAGCCTTCTTTTTGGCTGTTTTTGATTTTGAAGTTGTCTTTTTAACAGCTGTTGCCATTGTTATCTTCCTTTATATATTTGTATATTTCCTATGGTTAGATACTTTACTATCCTGCCCCGCATTTTGCAAGATTATTTTTTCTATGCAATATATATCCTGCCTGCGTAAGTGCTGAAAATACCCTTTATTTCCATTACTGTTACAATTGCATTAACTGCACTCGTACTCATTCCTGTGTCCTCTGCTACACGGTCTGGCGCAGCTCCGTTGTATCGTCTGACCGCATCATAGATTTTTCTCTCGTCACTTCCGAGTCTTTCAACACTTTCACTGACATTCTCCGGTTCAAATCCCATCTGCCGTACAAGATCATCTATTACAACAAGCGGATAAGCACCGTCTCTCAAAAGCAGATTGCAGCCTATACTGAACTGACTGTTAATATTCCCCGGTACAGCATAAACAGATCTTCCCTGTTCCATGGCATGCTGTGCAGTAATAAGTGATCCGCTGTTAGTATTCGCCTCAACAACTACAGTGCACTTGCCAAGGCCGCTGATGATCCGGTTCCGGAGAGGATATCTGAATTTATCAGGTGGAACATCAGGTTCATATTCACTTACAATTAGTCCGCCTTCTTCAAGTCCACGCATCATTAGGCTTCGGTTTTTCTTAGGTGTCATCTTCATGATACCGCTGCCGAGTACTCCGATCATTTTGCCTCCTGCATCCAGAACGCCCTCATGTGCAAAAGCATCTATTCCGTACGCCAGTCCTGAGACTACGGGAATGCCGCACTCACCGAGCCTGTGTCCTATCATTTCTGCGACTGTTTTGCCGTACATAGTATATTTGCGCGATCCGACAACAGATACTGAATCTGCGTTAAGAAGTGATATGTCTCCGGCGCAGTAAAGAATACCCGGAGGATGAGGTATATCTCTCAGACTTGCCGGATAATCGGATGAATGTATATCTATCTTCTGTATTTTATTAATATCATACATATTTATAACACTCCTCATTCATTGACTGCATCAACGAGTCTGTAGCTTAAAGCCTCTGCAAGATGTTCTTCTTGAATGTCCCTGCTGAATGAAATGTCTGCTATCGTCCTGGCAACTTTAAGAGTCTTCTTATATGATCTCGGTGTCATCTTAAGAGCATCGTAAGCCTGCTTCATGAATTTCTCTCCGGATGGCCCGAGAGTGCAGTACTTTTCCACATCCTGGTCTGTAAGTCCTGAGTTATAGCCTTTGCGCCCCTCTTCATGAGCAAAAGCAATCCCGTCCTCAACTGTTTTTCTCATTTCAGCAGTGCTGAGTCCGGCTTTTGTGCCGGATTTGTCATCCCGGATGTATCTTCCTTTATTTCCCATCCTTATGAGTTCTTCATATTCAACCTTCTCCATGGAAATTCTCATATCTATTCTGTCCATCATCGGACCGCTCAGTTTCTTTCTGTACTTATCCAGCTGAGCCTCTGTGCATTTGCACTGATGGGTACTGTCTCCGAAAAAACCGCACGGACAAGGATTTGCCGCCATAACCAGCTGAAAATCACAAGGAAAAACATAGTTTTCTCCTTTGCGGAAATGTACTATTTTCTTTTCTTCAAGAGGTGTCCTGAGAGCCTCTATAGTCGAGGTATCATATTCGCACACCTCATCCATGAACAGGACTCCGTTATGCGCAAGCGTTATCTCTCCGGGTACCGGGATACTTCCTCCTCCTATCAGTCCTGCTCTCCCTATAGTGCAGTGAGGATGTCTGAAAGGTCTGATGAGAGATATATCATTACCGGAACCTGTTTTGCCTGCGGCTGAATAAATAACTGCGGTCTCTATTCTCTCCCGTTCTGTCATAGGCGGCATTATTCCGGGTATTCTGCTGGCAAGCATCGTCTTGCCGCATCCCGGACTTCCTATCATCAATATTCCATGTCTTCCGGTTACCGCTATTGTGAGAGCTCTTTTGGCATTTTCCTGACCACATATATCCGCGAAATCGCCTGCCTGAGTTTGTGATGGCAGCTGTTCCCCCTCCGGATATTTTCTTAAATCCTCAATCAAAACTCCGTCACGGTCCGTTATTATAAGGCCATCGCTTAGCACCCCTGTATTTCCTCTGCCGTTCAGTATTTCCACGCATTCTCTCAGGCTGGCAACTGGAAACAGTTCTATTCCGCTTATCAAAGCAGCTTCAAGAGTATTCTGCGCAGGAATAATCATCTTCCGGAGTCCTGATTGTTTCATACACATAACCATAGGCAGAACTCCACTTATTCCAAGGACTGCTCCTTCCAGTGAAAGCTCTCCTATGATACCGAATTCTTCTGCTGCGGCAGTATCTATGTACATATGTGAAGCGAGTATTCCCGCTGCGATTGGAAGATCAAGTCCACTTCCGTTCTTGCGGAGGCTCGCGGGTGTCAGATTGACAGTTATTCTCCCTCGCGGATATTCCATATCAGAATTTATAATGGCGCTTTTGATCCGTTCTCTCGATTCCATTACCATTGTCGACGCCAATCCTACAATGTAGATACCCGGAAGGCCTCTTGCGATATCTGTTTCCACTATTACTTCCCTGCCTTCAATGCCTCTGCATACTGCTGAATGAATTCTGCTGAACATGTATCTCACCTCCCGCAGATCACATGCAGTCTTCAAGGAGATTGAAAGTTATTTCAACAACATCAAAAGAGATCCGGTTCCACATAGAGCGTCTTCTTCCGAGATATATTTCAGATGCACGCCTTATGGTGTTCTGTTTTGATTCTGTTACAGCATCTGCCGGATATCCGAAATCATCTCCGGTCCTTGTCTTGACCTCAATAAAATGGAGTACACCATCCCTGATAGCTATAATGTCAATCTCACCTATTCTTGTACGGTAATTACGCTCGAGTATCGTATATCCGGTATCTTCAAGCATTTTTGCGGCAAAATCCTCGCCTGCGTTGCCTACGATTCTGCAGTATCTTCTCATTTTCGCTCCTCCTTTTCTGCCCTTGTATGTGCGGGTAAGTAATGCTAGCATCAATCAGCAAAAGTGTCGAACAAACGATGAATGATATCCCGCAGAATAATCATTTCTTAAAAAAATGCATAAAAAACAGGCCCTGAGGCCTGTAAAAAGCGGTTGATTACAGAACGAATTTTTCAATTGCCTGAGCTACACCGTCCTCATCGTTGGTGCCCGTTATGTAATCCGCATGGTCCTTGGTACCACCCCAGGCATTGCCTACAGCAACTCCAAGCCCGGCATATTCGAGCATTGCGATGTCATTAGGAGCATCGCCGCAGCACATAAGCTCGGATCTGTCTATGCCGAGCATGCGGGTCAGTTCAGTCAGAGCTGCCCTTTTGCTGGTTCCCGGACCGCCTATTTCAAGATTGTTCGGAAATGATGATGTGATTGTAGCTTCAGGAATTGCTTCGATTTCTTCTCTTGCAGCTTCGAGCAGATCTGTAGTCCGGAAGCTGAAGTTTACATTCTCTATTCTGTCAGAGTTTGCTCTCATTACATCAACAATATCTGCAAGAGGTTTACGGCTCCAAAGCAGATATTCCGCACTCCTGTATTCGCATCCGTACTTTTTAATATAATTGTAGAAGCTTTCGTCCATATATGCCTGTCCGTCAAAAAATACCTCAAGCTGAACATCGAATTTCTCGTACAGCTCAGTTATTCTGTCAATAGCTGCCTGTGACAGATATGAATCATAAACAGATTCTCCGGTGTTAATCCGGTTGATATGTGCTCCGTTTGAAGTTATCGCATACTCAATCGAAGGAACGCTGGTAATATTGTCAGGCAGTGATGTAAAAGGTCTGCCTGTAGATACAACTATATGCACTCCCTTTTCTGCTGCGCGCCTGAAAGCTTCCAGTGTACGTTGTGTGACTTCTCTGCTGCTGGTCAGGGTTGTCCCGTCCAGATCAAGCGCTACCATCTTAATACTCATTTCGGATCTGTCTCCCGTGTTACTTAAAACTGCATTTTAAAATACCCTGAGGTAGGATATACTGTAACAAATAATACAAACTGACCGTATAACATCTTTTTTCATTGAAATTAATCGTTCATAGTATTACAATCATTGAGCGCGTTTTATGCGCAGTGCTTATTATATAACAATGCAGGAGAAAAAGCGATGAAAGTTGCCATCCTTGGTGCCGGAAAGCTCGGAATCAGAATTACCGAAGCTCTTCTGGACGGAGATTATGAAATAACGCTTGTAGATACCAACGAAGACAAGCTGAACTCACTTGCCCAGCAGTTCGATGTGCTTACAGTCACAGGTGATGCCAAGACAATTGAACTTCTGAAGCAGATCAATGTTGAGACTTATGACTTTCTCTTAAGCTGCACTACTTCCGATGACACTAATATTCTCGCGGCATCCTTTGCCAAGTCTCTGGGATGTCCGAAAGTTGCTGCACGAGTAAGAGATCCCGAGCACATGAGCCAGATAGATTTTATCTGCCAGAATCTGAGTATTGATATGCTGGTCAACCCGGATATTCTGATAACTTCCGAGATTTACCGCTATCTTATTGAAAAATATACTCTCAGCAATGGTATCTATACATCCCAGCGAATCGGTCTTATTGAGTTTGAAGCATCCCGCTATCCTCAGATCGTCGGGCTCAACCTTATCGGTTTCCGTCAGATAATGCCTAACATGATTATGGTAGCCATTTCGCGCGGAGGAAAGCTCATCATTCCTCATGGTAATGATAAGATTGAAGCAGGTGATCTTATATATCTCATAGGAAGCAAGCAGGATGTGTTTACGCTGGCCAAAACTGTTCATACAAAGCTCAGATCTTCTGATGCGCGCAAGGTTATGATTATCGGCGGCGGCAAGACCGGTTATTATCTTGCAAGAAGACTTGCGGAATACGGTTCTCAGGTCAAGATTATAGAGAAAGACAAAAAGCGCTGTCATTACCTTTCAGAGCGCCTCAGAAATGTTATGGTGCTGAATGGCGACGGAGCTGACATTACCATGCTTGAGGAAGAGAATTTCGAGCAGATGGATGCATTTGTAACCGCAACAGGCTATGACGAAGAAAACATTCTGCTCGCTCTGACAGCTAAGAAGCATGGAGTTGAGGATGTAATCTCCAAAATCAGCCATGAGAGTTATAACGACCTGATTTCTACCCTGGATCTTGATATGGTCCTGAACCCTCTGGATATTACAGCTTCTGCAATGCTCAGAGAGATACGCGGCAACAAGAGAGTTATCTCTTCTGTTCTCCTTCAGGGTCAGGCAGAACTTATGGAATTCTCAGTTGAGGACGGCATGAGCTGCACAAACGTACCGCTCAAGGATTTCAGAATGCCTGAATACATAATCGTAGCTGCAGTCCACCGTGGACTTGAGACTATTATCCCTAATGGTAATACAAAGCTGCTTCCGGGCGATAAAGTTGTAATTGTATGTCTCGTTTCTCATATCGGATACGTAGAAAAGCTGTTTAAAAAGTCTTCTTTCCTGCGGAAATTGTAATGAACAAAAATATCATTCTAGGATTTTATGGATATTTTCTGCTGTTCTTGGGGGGGTGCCTTATTGTGCCTCTCCTTGTTGCATTATTGTACAATGAAAAAGATTGTGCACTCTCTTTTCTTGTGCCAATGGCAGTATGTGCTGTTCCCGGAGTGATTATACATAAGCGTAGAAGTCTCAGTTTCCAGGAAAACAAGCTCAAACTGAGACACAGCTACCTTATAGTTACTTCATCATGGATAATCGCATCCGTGATAGGAGCTCTGCCTTATCTTATTTCAGGCAGTATTCCGTCTTTTTCAGAAGCTCTTTTTGAAACATGTTCCGGCTTCTCGACAACAGGTTCAACAATCCTGACCGATGTTGAAGCGCTTCCGAAATCCATCCTGTTCTGGCGCAGCCTTACACAATGGCTCGGAGGAATGGGAATCATGGTCCTTTTCGTTGCGCTTCTGCCAAGCATTGGAATCAAGGCCCGTACTATTGCGGGTGCGGAAACTCCGGGACCTACTGTTACAAAAGTATCTTCCCGATTCTCAGAAACCGCGCGCCTTATGTATCAGGCTTACCTTATTTTTACAGTAGCGCTGATTGTACTTCTTCTGATAGGCGGAATGAATCTGTTCGATTCTGTATGTCACGCTATGACAACAATGGCAACCGGCGGTTACTCAACTCACAATGAAGGAATTCCTTATTTTCACAGCACATATATAACATGGGTTCTTATTGTGTTTATGTTCATCGCAGGCACAAATTTCAACCTGTTTTTCTTCGCATTGCAGACAAGTCCGCGCAAAGCATTCCGGGATGAAGAGTTCAGATTTTATCTTCTGACAGTTGTTGTATCTACCGCACTTATTCTGTGGTCTGTAATGGCCGGAGGAAATTACATTCACTTTGGAGAAGCGCTTACAGATTCAGCATTCCAGGTAGTTACCATAATAACAACTACCGGATATGCAACAGCTGACTACAACGGGTGGCCTGCTTTTGCGCAAATGCTGCTCGTTATTCTGATGCTTTCAGGAGCGTCCAGTTCTTCTACTTCCGGAGGCATTAAAGAAGTCAGAGTTCTGATTTTCTTCAAGATGATCAAGTATGAAATCAAGCGTCACCTGCACATCAATATCGTTGATGACATAAGATATAACGGTAAGAAAATGATTCCGGAAACGCTTACATATATAATGACTTTCCTGACCACATACATTATCACCCTGGTTGCTGCTACATTCCTGATATCTGTTACAGGAGAAGGCAATCTTGTAACAAATTTTACCGCTGTTCTTACATGTATCAGCAATGTGGGCCCGGGACTTGACTTGGTAGGTCCGATATGTAATTTCCATTTCTACTCTGCTTTCGTAAAATACGTACTGTCATTTGTTATGATTGCAGGCAGACTTGAACTTTCGACATTTTTGATTTTATTTACTAGTTATTACTGGAGACCTGATAAGGCATGAAGATAAGCAACAACACAAAGTTTTTCCTGAATATTTTTTCTGTTGTTCTGATCGTGTACGGCATATCCGCCATCCCGGCTCTTCTTGCTGCTGCTTATTTTGAAGAGCAGGCATCTGTTCTGGTGCTTGCAATTGCTTCTTCTGTATGCATTGTCGCAGGTATCGCCATCAGGCGCCTGTTTGATATGAATGCATCCACAATTCGTCCTCGTATCAACTTTATGACTACAACAATCAGCTGGCTTGCGATTATTGTGATAACAACCTTTGTTTATTTCTTCGGCCAGGCTGAGTTCACATTGATTGATTCTTTTTTTAAAGCTACGGCAAGCCTGACTACCACAGGAA
>JBGUIG010000073.1:0-3633 GCA_045112795.1 Anaerovoracaceae bacterium
CGTAAATCATATAGACCAAATAAATCATATAGACCAAATAAACCACATTAACCAAATAAATCATATAAATAAACCACATTAACCACATTAACCACATAAACTTAAACATTGACACCATATCGGCGAAAAAGGCAGCGAGGAAAAATCAATGAAAAGAGTACTGGTGACTAACGATGACGGAATACAGGCAAGGGGATTGACGGAACTTGTCAAAGCTCTTAACAAAACCTGCGAGGTTTACGCAGTCGCTCCTGCCCGGCAGCACAGCGCCAAAGGCATGGCTATTACCTTCCTGCGCGAGGTCAGTGTCGAGAAGACGGAAGTAGAGGGCGCCGCAGAGGCATATGTAATAGACGGAACTCCGGTTGACTGCGTGAAGTGGGCTCTCAGGTATTTTGAAGGGAGAGGCATTAAATTCGACTACCTCTTCAGCGGGATCAATCTCGGAGCCAATGTCGGTATCGCTGCATATTACTCAGGCACAATAGGCGCCGCACGGGAAGGAGCACTTAACAGAGTGCGCTCTTTGGCGCTATCAGTAGGCACACACGATTCCACTCACTTTGAGTACATCTGCAGCCTGACACCGCACCTGATGGAGATATCCGATACACTTTCACCTTTAACTATCCTCAGCGTCAACGCGCCTGACCTGCCTCCATGGGAAGTGCGAGGCGTCAGATTCGCGGAAGTTGCACCATTCGGTTATGCAGAGGAGTACTCTTTTACACCTTCCGGTGAGAGTGCGGGCAAAACAGCGGACGAATTAGTCTGGGATAAGCCGCTGATTTTCCGGATGGCGCAGCACTCACTCGACGGCAAGCCGTCGGCGGGAAAGTCATCTGAAATCGGTCCGGGAATGCTGAGCAGGACAGGAGAGCCGGTAACAGATGCCGACCTGAGGTATGATCTCGACTGCATGAGATACGGATTTGCAGCAATCACACCTCTGAGCACCAGCAACGCTGACGATGTTGCACTCAGAAAACTGCAGGGAAGATTCGCCTCCGACAACATGCTTGCCGTATTTATCGACATGCATGAAAACATCTCGTCCGGATTAGAAATGAGAAACCGCTTTACCGGCAATACCGAGAGATTTGCAGCGTGCATCAAGCGGCTGGATCTTCCGGTAGTCGTCACCGAACTCATAGGCAGCGGCAAACTCATACCGGAACTGACAGGCGCACTCGGCACAGGACGTACAGAGACAATAATCAGACGAGAGCTGTCAGCGTGGGGATCCGGCGACTTTAACAGGAAAATGGCATCAACATCAGCAAGAAAAGTACTGATCGCAGGCCTTGAGACACACTCTTCAGTGCTTCAGACCGCACTTGACTTCCTGAAGAAAGGCTACGAAGTGACAATAATCGAAGACTGCTGCGCATCCCGGAACGGGCACGACCACAAGGTGGCAATAGAGAGACTCCGCGACGCAGGATGCACGATCACTACCAGCAGAGCCGCGGTCATGGAGCTGGTCAGCACCGTCAGCCATCCGGCAGCATCCGCAGTTGCGAGAATCATGAGCTGACACGTCAGCCGCAGCAGCCACGAACAGACGAAATTCGCTTTGCATTACACAATCGCCAATAATTAATGGCATAGGTGGCATGAGTACGTACTCTCATGTCACTTTCACTGATAACGACCGAACGACAAACATGGAGAAAAGCAATATGACACTTGAACAGGCAAGAGAAGATCTGATGACACTTCAGCAGAAAATGGCGGCTTATGACCATGCCATGGGACTGATTTACTACGACGGCACTACCACTGCACCTGCGGGTACTGCAGAGAACCGGGCCAGGTCGCTCTCGATTCTCAGCGAAGAACTGTACAGACTGCAGACCGGCGGAGAGACTGTCGCTTTGCTCGAATTCCTGGATGCGCACAAGGACGAACTTACACAAGCTGAAGCGCGCATGACCGAGATCCTTCTGAAGGATATCCGCGAAATGCAGAAGATTCCTATGGGAGAATTCGTGGAGTATCAGGAGATGCTGGTGCTTGCAGATGATGTGTGGCACAAAGCCAAGGAAGCCTCGGATTTCTCGATTTTCTGCCCGTATCTCGAGAAGATATTTGCCACATCGAAGAAATTCGCCGGATACTGCAGACCGGACATGGATCCTTATGATTATTGTCTGGACAGATTCGAAGAGGGCCTTAACAGAGAGATTCTGGATGATTTCTTCGGAAAGCTGCGGAAAGGCATAGTTCCGCTGCTGAAGAAAATCGGCGAAGTGCCGCAGGTTGACGACAGTGCGAGACATGGCTTTTTCCCTGAAGATAAACAGGATGAACTGTCTCATTACCTGATGGATCTCATCGGGCTTGACCGTAATCACGTCGGTCTGTCAACCACAGAGCATCCTTTCACGACAAGCCTAGGCTCACATCTTGATGAGAGAATAACAACACACTATTTCGAAGATGACTTTGCCTGCTCGATGTACAGCGTGATCCACGAAGGAGGCCACGCGCTTTACGACACCGGATCGGCAGACGAACTTGCATACACGGCACTCGACGGAGGGCTTTACATGAGCATCCATGAGAGCCAGAGCAGATTCTATGAGAACATCATCGGACGCAGCAGAGCTTTCTGCAGATTCATTTTCCCTAAACTGGCGGAGCTTTTCCCTGAGCACTTTAAAGGACGTGACGCAGAGGAATACTACCGTGCAGTCAACAAGGTAGAGCCGTCGCTGATCAGAACGGAGTCGGATGAGGTTACCTACTGCCTGCATGTTATGGTCAGATACGAGCTTGAGAAGAAGGTAATGGCAGGAGAGCTTGAGGTACGAGATCTGCCGCAGGAGTGGAACAGATTATACAAAGAGTACCTCGGCATAGATGTTCCGGATGACAGGCACGGAGTTCTTCAGGACAGCCACTGGGCGGGCGGCATGGTCGGATACTTCCCGTCATACGCGCTCGGTAATGCATACGGCGCGCAGTTCCTGGCCAAAATGAAAGAGACTGTCGATGTTGATGACTGCATCAGCAGAGGTGACTTTGGCCCGGTCAACGACTGGAACAGGGAGCACATCTGGAAAGACGGCGGCATGTACAAGCCTGCAGAGATTCTGGACAGAGTTCTTGAAGGTGAAGCATTCGACCCTTCGTATTACATAACATATCTGCAGAACAAATGCAGTGATGTATACGGGCTGTAGAGGGAATAGAATTATTACAGCGGATCGCGATTCGGGCGCGGCAGACCGATAAGCAGGAATGAAGAATTGCAATGGGGCCGGCGTTTTGGATTATCTGAGAAACAAACAGAAATCTTGACACGCGGACCCCGTTGTTGTATATTCTTAATGCTATGCGTTTTTACAGTGTGCTGTTGTAGCTCAGGTGGTAGAGCGCATCCTTGGTAAGGATGAGGTTCGGCAGTTCGAGTCTGCTCAACAGCTCCAGCGTAACCCGCATCAGGGACAGGGACGCTTGTCCCTGATATTTTTTCAAAGAATAACGTTATTAGTTGAAGGAGGAAGTTCAATGGCAAAGCAGAAGTATGAGAGAACTAAACCGCATATCAACATCGGCACAATCGGCCACGTTGACCACGGCAAGACAACTCTTACAGCAGCAATCACATCCGTACTTAACAGAAAG
>JBGUIG010000074.1:0-18839 GCA_045112795.1 Anaerovoracaceae bacterium
GAACACACTGATTTTTCAGCAGTTCAGGTGCCGACTTTTCATAACTGAAAACTATGCATAAATCCACTTATGTGAAGCTTCACATAAGTGGATTGCTATAAAAGCTGCACTGTTACTGAGAATACAGCTTTTGAAGACTTCCCTCGGGCTCACCACACTTGCGTCCAGCGTACCCTGGCTGCAAATATTCAGATTAATGGCCTGACCGTTCGTTTTGAGATTAAGGACGGCAAATACCTCTCTATCGTATGTCGCAAGCTCCTTTGCTATGACCCTTAGTACGTCCTCCGGCGATCTTATCTTTTCGGTACTGTACAGTGATGGCTCTTTTACCATCCTTATGTTGACGACCTGCACCTTTTCGTCATTAGGTCTCCTGCCCAACTCTGATCACCCCCATATCTATGGAATACACTGTTCCCTCAGGAATCTCGTTGATGAGCTCTCTGAGTTCATCAGGACTCCTGACCTCAATAGCTGTTTCCTTCATCACTTCCGTCTCCGGGTTTTCTGTCATGGTCATGCTTAGCCTCCTTCTTTTCCGGTTTGGCATCTACGCCGTCCATCAGGAAAGTGTATACACTGTGAGTCTTGATCGCCTTCTGCAGAGCCAGTATCCCGCCGAGCTCGTCAGCGAGTCCGTTGTCGAATGCCACCTGCATATCTATGGCGCATACCTTCTTCTCTGTGTCAAAGCCTTTCTTTCCCAGCTTGTCTATCAGCTTCTGTTTTGTCTTTTCCATCTGCTTCCTCCGTTTTCTTCTTTCTGTTCAGTATTTCCATCATGCAGTATCCGCAGAATGGTGCGAGTCTGTCGCGGTATCTGCAGTTGTCCGGGCACATTACCCTAGTGCCCGGCACCGTCGTCTTCGTCTGTTTCAATGCAGACATCATCGTCGAGCAGTTCCTCACCGTATTTTGTGAAGGTGTAGTAATAGGTGTGATCGAACTTGTCATCATCGAGCACCGCCACCTTGATGATCCCCTTTTCCACCAGCTTTTTGACCGAGTGCCGCACCATATCCTCGGTCAGGAACGGTATGTGAACTGTCATTGTTTTCTGTGTGCATTTGACCCAGAAGTATCCGTGTCTGTATGCCGTCTCATCGCTTGTGAGCTGCAGTCCGCGGATATAGTCAGCGATGACCGCTTCCCTGAGTCCCGCAACCGCAGCGACATCCATGTTGAATTTCCTCTCGTTATAGTTCATCGGTTTTCCTCCCCTGTTGTTTCTCCCAAAGAAAATGGAGCGGCGATCGTAATGATTGCCGCCCCTTGTCGGTTATTGATTAGTGCAGTCCGGATCAGGCGAACATCGCCAGATCCTCCTGCCTTTCCTTATGCCTGCGGACAGTTTCCTTGACTGCAAGTGAAAGGCCGGCTCCCATAGCTCCCAGGAACAGAATGCCCCAGAGCCAGAGCAGAGCAGTGTCGCCTGTCTTAGGCGGATTGCCCTTTGTAGGCGGGACTACAGGCTTCTCGGTGATCTTCACAGTCTGGCCCTCGTCCTTCAGATCCTTATGCTCAGCGACCTGTGTCAGCGTTGTCTTCTCAAGAGAATCGCCCTTCTTATAGCCATTGAGTCTGTAGGCAGTCTCGAACGCTACGAGCTCCTTGCCTTCGAGCTTAGTGGTGTCGATGGTGAAAGTCACCTTGACCTTGCCACCAGACTTCTTAGGCTGGAACGGCTCACTCCAGACAGTTACCTCATGACCGTGCTCTACCAGCGGATCGCCGGTATCCTTGACCATGAGAGTGCCTTCAAGGATATACCACTTTGACGGATCGAGGCCCTTGTACTCGACTGTGTCAGTGAGTTTCGTCTCCTTTGAAGAAGTGATCTCCTTGGCCTTCTTGTCGCCTGTCAGCGTGGTACCGATCTCAGGCTTCTGCACCGGAGTCTGGGCTACGTCGTCCTTAGGCTCAAGTGTATTCGGCTCATCAGGCTTCTCAGGATTCGGGTATGTCACGTTGTCACACTTCGCAGTATTCCAGTAACCGTCATGATCGTCGGTCTTGTTC
This sequence comes from Anaerovoracaceae bacterium, assembly GCA_045112795.1. Taxonomy (GTDB): domain Bacteria; phylum Bacillota; class Clostridia; order Peptostreptococcales; family Anaerovoracaceae; genus Crickella. The sequence goes on from JBGUIG010000074.1 coordinate 2,023, forward strand.
TTCTGGTACTCTCTGTTGATGTCGTGACCCTTTGCATCAAGCGAGTCGGAGTCCTTCGCAGCAGCTGCGAGATATTCCTTCGCACTGTCGCTTACTACTGCAGTGAATGTCACAACAGCTTTCTCTCCAGGATTGAGAGTAATGTTGGCGATTTGCGCAGGCTCCTTTGTCTTTGTCACACCGTCAGATGCAGCAGTCTCAGCCTTATCCGTTACCTTCTCATCCTTCACGAAATCCTTTTTGTCGTTCCAGGTGCCTTCGCCGTCGAACTTCACATCCTTAAGCTTCGGCACTGTGAAATACTCAGGATTCTGAGTGAACTGATCAGATACATCCATCGTCAGAGCAATATTTCCGGTGTTCTCGACATGGACTTCGTATTCCACTTCGTCCTGTGCGAAGAAGCCGTACTTGTCGCCCTTTGACGGAGCCTTGGTAGTGCGGATCTTGTACATCTCATAGGATGGCTGAGGGTGTTTCCATGTGACAGTCTGGCCTTCGTCCTCGATGTCCTCGTGGGTCGCAGTGACATGACCTTCGCTGTCATAGACCTGCTCGAATACGACTGTGTCCTTTCCGTAGAGCAGGCTGCCGTCAAAGGTGAATTCGACTTTGACCTTGCCGTTGGAAGATCTTGCTGTGAATTCCTTCTCAGCTCTGATCTCGTTTCCGGCAGCGTCCCTGCAGACCTCGCCGGTAGCCTTATCTATCAGGCGACCCTTTGCAGTATACTTCTCACCCTTCTTCAGGTTCATATACTCGATGGTATCAGTCAGTTTGATCTCCTTCGCAGGCATGATATCAGTGTTCTTTCCGTTAACGTCGGCTGTAGTTCCGATCTCAGGCACATCATCAGTGATGGTCTCAAGATCAACGAATCCTGTCTGTGTCTTCTGGTCAACAGTGAACCAGAACTTCTGAAGGATATATCCCTTGTTATGCTCGCAAGACATTTCCTCGAGGATATATGAATCATATGGCAGAGCTCCCCACTGGGACTTCATCTCAGCCTTGGTTCCGAACTCGCCTGTGCCGAACCATACGCCGTGGAGGATGTCATCCTTTCTGGCTTCGAGATCGGCAGTTTTGATGTCCTCAGCCTCAAGCAGGTCATCGAACGGGTTCTGCTTTCTTGCAGTATCCGCGTCCTCATCCTCGTCGAGGTCTCCTGCAGCTCTTCTGTCCTTAGTGGAGAAGAAACCGTTCGCATCAGTCACAACTACGTGAGTCTCACCATTAGCTACGCTGATGATCTTGAACGGTACATAGCTGAATCTCTCGGAAGTCGAGTCAGCGATCTTTGTGCCCTGTACATCGGACCTGTACACATAGTCGTCGAAGGTCAGCGCGACTTCGTTCTTTCCGTCATCGAAGGAGACCATAACGCCCTCTTCTTTGACCTCAAACATGTGCTCCGTCTTGTCTGTGCGCTGGTAGCTGTCATTCGTCTTGCTCTCACGGATAGTGTAAGTTCCGTAAGGCAGATCGTCGATCAGCGTCTCTGCTGTATATGCCTTCTTTTCAGGATTCCAGTGAGTGACGATCTTTCCAACGTCCTCGCCCGGCTTTACTCTCTTCACTGCTCCGCTTTCGAACAGATCCTGCTTTGAAGACAGCTTCTTCCAGTCGACCTTGTCAGTGGTGTTGCCGATATCCTTTCTCACGACTATATCCTTCTCGGATACGTTCTTTATCGTGAACGTGATACCTTCGAGAGATGCGCCTCCGAGCTTCTCGGACTTTCTGATCTCCTTGTCTCTCTTGATGATCTGTACTCCGCCTCTGATGACAGGTTCTCTGGTCATATATTTGGCCAGATCGACGATCATTCCGTCGGTGAACTCAAGCGTCTCATTGACGCCTTCCTCGTTGTTGGTGCCTGCGATCTTCACATAGTCCTTGCCCTCTTCGGTATAGACCTTGATAGTGAAGCTCCACTTCTCATTGAGATTGTAGCCCTTGGATGGCTTGGTCTCTTTGATGAAGTAAGTGCCGTAGCTGAGGTCAGAACCGAGAGTTGAAGAAGCTCCGTTAGCGTCGGTCCTGATGATGCCGACTACATCGTCCTTGGCGATCTCCTTCGCATTCTTAGGCATGCTACCGTTTGAATCAGGCCAGCTGACTGTTGGAGTCTTGTCAGAGAGATATGGGACATCTCTTGTGACAACTCCCTGAGCCGACTTGTTCCAGATAGTGAATTCAGCGCCTTCCAGAGTCGAATCGCCCTGGTCATATGCTGTATCCAGATCATTGTCGATCTTCTGGATCTTCAGACCGAATCTCTTGACGTGGTTAGGGATCTTCGCAGGAGCGACGTCTTTGATGACTCCGTCCTCATTGATGAAGACTTCGCCTTGCCAGTCTTTGTTCAGGTGATAGCCCTTATATGTGCCGATTTCCTTCACGATATAGTGGCCGTAAGGAAGGTCTTTGTTTCCTGTCGTTGCGATTCCGCCGCTGACCCTGATGGTCATAACTCTCTGTCCCTTGGCATATCTCGTACCCTTGACAAGAACGTCATGAGCGCTGTTGTTGATGATCTCGAGCTCTGCACCGTCTATGGACGCATCGCCCTGAGGTGTGGTCTTGCCGGTGTCAGCATCGACCTTGGTGACCTTGAGGCCGCCTCTGAAGACATCCTCAGTTACAGGGGCGTCAGTCAGGTCTATGATCACGCCGTCTTCTCTTATAGTGAAAGATTTCGTCCAAGTGGTGTTCATGTGATAACCTGTTGGAGCTTTCGTCTCCTTCACGGAGTATGAGCCGTATGGAAGTGCATGAGCATCGGATACTGCGAGGCCGCTTTCGTTCGTTGTGATGACGAGCGCAGCATCGCCCTTTGCGATCTCCCTGCCGCCAACCATAACAGACTGCTTCGACTGGTTGTACACAGTGAATTCTGCTCCCTTGAGAGTCGCATCGCCCTGTGCATAGGCCTCGTTGAGCTCATGATCGATCTTCGCAAGCTTGACACCGCCTCTGATGATCGTCTCATCGCCTTTTACCTTCTCGTTGTAGGTCTTGACATGAAGATTGTCAGTACCGTCTTCAGTGACATGTCCAACTATCTTTTCATTGTTCAGGAGATATCCCTCTGATGCTTTTACCTCGCGGATCACATATGTGCCGAGAGGATAAGCGATCTTTCCGTCCTTGTCCTTATAGAAAGCGGAGTTTGTCATTCCTTCCGCCTTCACAGGATTCTGACCGCTGATCTTGCCGCTCGCATCGGTAACGAGGTTCCATGTCGCCTTCAGTGTATTCGATGCCTCAGCCTTGGCTGCTGTATCGTACTGTCCGGCATAGAACTTAATCTCGTATATCGCACCGGCAAGTGCCGCATCTCCTTCACCGTGGTCATGCGAATAGCCTGCAGGATTCTTGGTGAGCAGGATGTCGATCAGATCAGTGATCGGCTCATCCTTAGCTGTGAATGTCGTTGTCTCATCGGACTCGACCTTAACAGTGTAAGTCTCGTTATCCTTGGCATATCCCGGAGGAGCAGTTGTCTCCTTAACCGTGTAAGTTCCTTCCATCAGATCGATGGTGTTGCTCTCTCCGTTGGCCTTGACCGTAAGTGTACCGGCCGAAGAGCCGTTCTTGTCATAGACAGTGTACTTTGCTCCCTCAACTGAGTAGCAGCTGTTGCCGTCTGTGATGGAAGTGCGGTTACCGACCTTCTTCATCTTCAGGTGTCCCGGTGCTTCGAGATATCCGACTACCATGTCCTGCACTCCGTCCATATAGCAGATGAAGATCTTGAAGCTTTCCGGAACTGCCTCGTCGAAGTCTGCGTTAGTGTCGTAGAGTGCATTGGCAAGAGCCTTCGCCTTAGTCCAGACCTCGCCGCAGGCCGAGGCGGATGTGCCATTCCAGGTCGGAAGAGAATCAGGTCTTCCAGCGTACACCCACGCGAGAGCAAGGTGCGCTACACCAAAGTCCTTGGCCTCATCACCAAAGTAGAACTGTTTTATCCCTTCGATGTTCTTCTTGAAGCCCGGATATGTCGGCGAGTAGTAAACGATATTTCTCATCGCGTTCCACTTGCCTGTATCAGTAGCGTCTGTGACTACTTTATCTACCTGCACCGTCCTTGTCTGATCACCGGACCAGACCGGGGATGATTTATTCGGCTGCACGCAGATCGAGTAGCGATTGCCAAGATCATCATCGAGGTCGCACTTGGCTGCGTTGCTGTAGCCTCCGTCTCCGGGGCCGTAATGCAGCTCCTTGTACCAGTGGACCGTGTACTTGCTGCCCACTTTACCGCTGAATGCCGCAAATGAAGTCTGCGTCATCACGGTCATTGCTGCTCCGAGAACCATGACCAGGGCAAGTGTCATGGTGAGCAGGCGCTTTATAGCGCTGAATGCTTTGTTTTCAGTCATTGTGATTTCTCCTTTCTGTGTCAGATCGTCATGAATGCGAGGATGATCACGGGCAGGCTAATGAGGATCATGACTCCTGTCAGAATCCATGAGAGCCTGTTTGCCGCCTTCTCACTGAGATAGAGCTGCATCCCGGTCTCGTCCGTGCAGATGATCACCTCATCGTTTGGCTTGTTGTCTTTGTCTTTCGTCATGTGAATTCCTTTCCCGCAATTTTGGGCACGAAAAAAGGCGTTCAAACCATTTCTGATCTGAACGCCTGATGTGTCACGATATTGCGTTTGTTGTAATTAATTTATTTCTTCTTCGGTCAGTAACTGGTAGTAACAGAGGTGGGGTTACAGGGGAGGAGACGGGAAAATGTGTCCACAATACAAAGTCATATGATTGCATGCGGGACACACTATCTCGCATCGTCCCTCGTTTTCTGCCTCTCGCGGTGTCTGCCGTAGAACTCCATAGCAGCGGCTATATAATCCTCGCGCTTGGATATTGGCAGTCCCGGCGGGAAGAGTCTGCTGAAGCGGTCACCTCTCAAAACGATCCGCTCCTTCTGGTTCGGTTTTTCTTCCAACATTATAGCCTCTATGGATTCCGGGGTGAGTTTCCCTTCCTCCGCCATCCTTCTCATTCGCTTGGCCTGGGTGTGCGATGGTGTGCACTGCTCGATTTCCATGCACTCCCATATGTGTCCCTGTTTGAGACGCGGGATATATGAGAGCTCAACAGCAGGCCTCAGAGCGATAACTCCGTCATCGACCATATCCAGGATCTCAGGAATGAGTTCGGTGAGTCGGATATACCTTCTGATTTGGTCTTTACTTTCCCCTACTTCCTCACCAAGAATCTCTGCTGATTCCTTTCCTTGGAAATTCCGAGCCAGTGGCGTGGAATTTTTAGAGGGTCTTCCTGGGAGCCGTTTCATCGCATCAAGCTTCATCTTATATGCGAAGGCTTTCTCGCTCGGCAGTATCTTCGATCTCTGGAAATTGGCGTCCACCATGAAGATAGTCGCTTCATCCAGGCTCATCTCTACTATCTCACATCTTAGTGTCGGTATTCCTGCTATCTGGCAAGCCCTCAGTCTCCTGTGTCCGGAGAGCAGCTCGTATCTGCCGTCTTCCTTCTTACGGACTGTGGCAGGAGTAAGGATTCCGTTCGTCCTGATGGACTCCGCGAGATTCATCATGTCCTCGTCATCCTGCACCTTGAATGGATGGTCAGGAAACGGATCGATCTCCTCAAGCGGGATCTCATATATACGCTTCAGCTTCGCATCGTCCCTCTCCTCCTGTGATGAGAACAACTCATCGAGCGATGGCAGTCTCATCTCTACGCTTTTCTCGTTCGCCAATTCTCATCACCTCTTTCGTCAATGCCTCATATGCCTTTGCAGGCTTCGATTCGCGGTCATACTCGAAGATGCTCTGTCCGGCCTTGGATGCCTCCGCCGCTTTTACCGCAACAGGTATCTGTGTGTCGAATATCCTGATCTGCATTCCGTACTTCATCCTGATGGTATCTATGATCTCTTTGGCAAGATTTGTCCTGCCGTCTACCAGCGTCATGACTATGCCTTCTATCTTCAGCTTGTCGTTCGTGTGGTTCCTTACCATGTCGATGCTCTTCATCAGCTGTGTCATGCCCTTAGCAGGCAGAAATTGAGCCTGTACCGGGATGATGACGCTGTCTGCTGCTGTGAGAGCATTGATCGTGATCATGCCGAGCGACGGCATACAGTCGATCAGGATATAGTCGTAATCCTTCTTCACTGTCTTCAGGAGATTCGAGAGTATCTTCTCTCTGCTCATGGCATTCACAAGCTGGCTTTCCATTGAAGACAGGTCCAGATTGGACGGAATAAGATCAACTCCCTCGGGATGGTGGATGATCGTATCCTGCACTATCGGCTTGTATTCCTGCGTCGCAAGATACATCAGTCTGCCGAGTGATTTCTCAAGAGTATCACCGTTCCATCCGAGAGCCGCTGTCAGGTCAGACTGTGGATCTGCGTCGCACAGGAGAACTCTCTTTCCCTGTCTGGCTAATCCAACGCCGAGATTCAGAGTAGTCGTTGTTTTGCCGACACCGCCCTTCTGATTGCATATTGCTATCGTTTTTGCCATCAGCTCACCTCCAGCGGTATCCTGATAACTGCGGAGCAGTCCTCTCTGGAGCAGTTCTGAATCATGTGATTGATCCTGAACCATTCGAACACTTCCTGACCGAAGAGCGTGTCATGGAAACGCCAGTAAACAGATTCTGCATACTCCTCACACTCCCCAAGGAGATCCAGCTCCTCAGTTGCATGGACCCTTCCCTTTACAAGGAACATCGCCTTAAGCATACCAACGAGTGCTTCCGCATCGCTTTGCTGGAGCCTCCCAACAATCTGCTTTGCGATATCCATGTCCATCCCATCTATCATGTCAGAAAACCTCTCTGCCGTGACTGCTGCGAGATGGTCTGCGATATTGTATGCGAGTTTTTCTGCAGGTGAAAGCTCAACTGAATCTTCGATCTCCTCATAAAAAAGATCTGCCTCTTCCAGATTGCCGATCGCATCGCCTAGCTCCTGTGCCATCTTCTTTTCCTCTTCGCTCATAGCTTCTTCTTTTTCTTTCTTAAAAGTAAACATATTTGATCCTTCCTCCGGGTTCTCCGGCTTCAATAAAAAACTCCGCACCTTATTGCACGGAGTCATGTAGTCAGCCGGAGCTGAAAGAAGAATCATTTTAATCTACAAACTTGATCAGAAGATCATCGATGGCATCAGTGTATCTGCCTTCGGCCAGAAGCTGGTTCTTGAACTCAACGAGAGCCATGACTATGATCCTGACCTCATCGTAAGTGAATCTGAATTTAGGTTTGAACATTTGGCTCACCTCTTTTCCATATATGTAATTCTTATTTCAGTTTCAGTGTAAAAGAGCCGGTCAGAACCTGCAATTATATAAAGGATCTTTTTTAAGATCGGTCAGAAAGACATTTGTTGAACGGCTCAGAATCTGTCATATTATAGGCGTATTGGGGACAGCGATGGGGACAGCCCTCTGAAACATGCTGTTGGGGACGGAAAATGACGACTTTCGTGTGCGGCAGATCTCCAACAGCGGCAAAAGCCGGCATCAACGCCAGTAATATCAGGCTATTCAGGAAATTATTACCTTCGTGGGTTCGTGTACCATGCCGCCAGTCAGACACGTTTTTATGAGGCACCTTGTACCATGCCAGTACACCGTACTCAAACCCATCAGAGGCGCTCTCAGCCCCAACCAGAGACCCAGATTTCCGCAATTCAAGATACATACCACATACATCACATGCAGTTTCAAAAAACGCGCTGCATACTGAAATTTCAAGGCATAGAGCCTGTATCCGTTGCAACAAAAGAGCCCTGAGAAAACGTCTCTCAGGGCGATTTTTTGGCGGAGGACATGGGACTCGAACCCACTAGGCTGTTACGCCTTATCTTAGAACCGTTGAAATTAGAAGGGAGGCAGGCCGCGTCATCCACTCGGTAGAAAACTGCAACCAAAAGTGCAACCACTTCTTCCCATCATTTCACCAGATTATTAGCCTATTCTTTTAATAGTCCTTTATTTCCTTTTCATTCCTCATAAGAATTGCCAGCATTTTGTTCTGATGCTCTGTAATCTCATCGAATTCCCATTTTTCATTGTCTTTACACATTTGCATCATGACCATAAATTTCAGGGAAGCAACACTGATCTGACTGATTTTCCCGGACGCATCAAGATAGTGGTCGAGTTTCGTCTTTGGGCTCCAGTTCGAACCAGAACTATTGGCATCACTGCCTATCATTGCGTAATTACCAAAGCAATTGATTTGATTCTGATCAAGCGCGCCTGGTTCACCGGTAGCATTCGCTTGTGGATAATAATGCTCAAGGCTCCTGCGGGTCCTGGAGAAATAAAACTGGTCGAACACTTTTAGCCCAAAATCTCCACACCCTAACCTATCAAAGAATCCTCTGCGTTCCCTGCTTCCTTCTTTACGTTTTTCACCACGAAGTTCCTCATCATAAAGACTCCATAGTTTGAAGTCCAGATAGTTGAAAATGAATAATGGTACACCTCTTGATGCCTGAGTTCCATCACCGTATACATTAGTAAATGCCCTGAAAACATCTACTTCGATCTCGCCTGTGCTAAGGTTATGCCCTGTCAGGATTTCATCATCAAAGCTACCCGGCAATGGTGTATTGATGGCGTTAAGTTTGCTTCCATCAAGATATACTCTGCGGAAATAAGCATCAGCCAGTTTCTCCACAAAGTATGCATATGAAGCAATATCAATTGTGCATTCATTCATCAGATAGAACAAACAATAGAAGAGATAGTTCTTTCTTTGTCTGGCTGTAAATGATACTTCGAACATCGACAGAAGGTGTGCAAGCCTATCCTGTAACGGCCTGTCATCTGTTAGATTCTTCAGCTGATTCTTTCTCGTTTCCTCATCTCTGTGCCATACCTGCAGCTTCCAAGGGTTACTGTCGATGGTGTCCTCTTCCTTTGAATGATGTACTACATAATTATCCAATAGGAAGCGCGCCTTCAGTAGGGTAAACGCAAAACGTCTGACTTTATTGGCGTTCATTTTTGCAGCTGCAAATTCATTAAGAAGCTCCTTATCATCTAAAGTAAATTCCGTAGGTGAGAATAAAGGCTCTTCCATTCTCGCTATCTTCAAAACGATAAGTAAGAAATTCGGGAAATCGATAATTGGCTGGAATGTATCCTTCTTCTCAACTTCTTCCTTCTTCTCCCATCCTTTTCCCCCGCCAGTAGAGATGATATCGTCAATTGTAATCGTACTGAAGTGATTATCTTCCTGATCATTATCATGATATCTAGCCAACAGATCTTCAAAAGACTTTGGAAGAAATTCATATAGAGATCTGCCAAATACTTTTTCTGCTGCAATATCCTTGAGGTTCTGCTGAGTATATATACTCATTTCTGAACAGCATTCCCATATGCGGTTAAATACTCTGCGTTCTTCATCGGTCTCGAACTTTTCCATGAGGTTGGCTTTTACAATCTCATGCTTTTCAAGCTGCTCACCTCTGGAATTCATTATTTCGAAATAATGATTCAGATCAATATCCTTTGGCACCTTGTAATGAATTATATGCACATTATTCCTGAAGTATGTTTTAAACCCTTCAATTTCATCGTCAGGGACGATTTCCTTTATCGAAGACATCGAATACCGGTATCCGTTAACTATGCCATGATCCTTTTCATCAACATCAAACTTCGGAACTGACTTAAGGGTGTCATCAGACTTCTTTCTTGCTCTGTATGTAAGCTTATTTGTGTATGGGATTTTTAAGGCATCAAGCAAAAGTCTGATTGTCGTCAGTCTCTGCTGTCCATCTATTATCTCGTAAACCTGATCCCCCTTATGGAACGAAACCAGAGTACCTATGTAATATGGTTTGCCATCACTGTTCTTAAATGCATCATAAACATCCTGAACAAGCGCCCTGATTTCATCATTCTCCCAGGCATAATTTCTCTGGTAAATCGGGATCTCGTAGACGACCTTTTCACTGCCATAAAACAATTCTTCTATTGAAACCTCTTTCAGAGGCAGTTCATTCTTTGCCATCTATTTATCCTCCCAGAATTTATGGACTACGAAATAGTGCAGATAGTACTTATAAACTCCATCCTCTTTCTCATCCATGTCACATTCTTTTTCCTTTGCTCGTATCATGTAGGTTTTGAGAGGTACTACCATGTCCGCCATTTTACTCAGCAATACACTCGGAGAATCGGATTCTGCTATAACCTTATAAATATTAAAGCTGTTTAAAACGCCCTCACTTCTTCCCATTACATAGTTTTGAGCAACCAGCCATCCTACATTCTTATATTGAGCACGCATCGAATATGCCCAAATAAACGCAAACACAACAAACTGATCCAGGTATTCCAGATCCACTTTTGAAGGTATGGACGGACAGAATCTGTCTACATACAGAAGAATTGCTGTATCAAACAACAGACGGGTTATTCTGTTTCCTACACCGTTCTTATACTTTCTTTGATCAAGTGTCTTGACTATTTCCTCATCGTTAATGAAATAGCCCTCATATTTATCATTATTCTGAATGTCTGCAAGAATATCGAAATAATGCTTTGCATACTCGAAGAAAGGTTTGCCTGCAATAATTGGCGCATTTAACTGGAAAGGGCTAAGCGGTTGGATTCCGCTAACAAATGGTACATGTGAATGATTCAGCTCGTCAGCATATGCAAATGCTCCTTTGTAAAACTGAGCAAATGGATGGTTATCTCTGGAAGTAACACCCTTGAATATATCAATATTGTGTTCCGTGAGTTCATAGGATCGATTGCCCCGAACCCATTCTTTTAAACGATAAAGGTACTCGTTGAACAATACCGATAATTCTTTCTGATTCAAATCCTCCCACATACGTACAATACGCTCAGTTTCACGAACATCCACATCACTCATCTCACGAAGATGATATGCCTTAAGCAGATCGTGCGGATACAGCGTTTTGCCTCTTGCATTCTGGGAGTCAAAGAACTGAAAAGCTTCTGACAGATCCTTTGTGATAACAACGATCAGCTCACAATGCTCAGTGATATAGTAAGCAAGATTGTCTTTGTCCCTCTCATCAATATAGAGCTTATCTACTCTTCTCTGAAGAGCCCTGAAGTTGTTTATAACATTATGCAAATTAAAAGAATTGTCTGACAGAGACTGCCCTAGGAATTCTATCGGTTCCATTCCTAATGCTTTTAGCAGCAACGCAAAAGTGATTGTTCGCTGCTGGCCGTCAACAATATCGTAATTATCATCTTTTTCATTGTAATGCAGGATCAATGTGCCAACTCTATACACTTCTTTGTTTGAGTTCATCGCTTCCTCAATATCGTCAAGGAGCTGGTTGGCATTTTTTGCAGACCACTTATATGGGCGTTGATACTCCGGTATTGTAAGCTTAATGCTTTCAAGCGAAGCGCCTCCCTGGATCTTACTGATTCTGTTTTTCAGAAGCAGATCTCCTACTGTAGTTAAACCTAATGTAAGGCCGTTTCCCATGTTATTGATTCTCCTCTTGCTTATTCTGACGCCCCTTCCATGTTATGGAATACTTGTATTCGTCAGTATTGCATCGGTTTAGTATAGTTGTCGGGTCATCCTCACCGTCACGCATCACCCAATAGTGGTGCCCATCAAGGTAAATATACTTATTCGGATGATTCCAGAAATACATAGTAATACCCTTTTCAAATATATAGTTTACCACACTCATGAACTCCTCGTCAGTTCCTACAACCTTTCCCCTTACTATGTATTCATGCGGAGCTTTGTTTGCATAGGTCTTGGCAAATATCCAGGATTGCTTTTCAACAAACGCTCTTATCTTATTTATTTCCATAAAAGTCACTCCAATCTTTCGTGTCTGGCTTGATTCCTTTGCTTTTCAGTTTCTTCACTCGATCATTTTCCTCCAATAGTGCTTTGCCAAGCTCTATATCAGGATTTGGCCAAGTGGCAATAACACCAGCATAATTTCCATTTTCATATACCTCAAGTATGCCCCATTTATTATGCTTAAATTCAATATTCTTTTGTTTTGTCATTTTACACCTTCCCATTATGGAATCAGCCACCATGGCCACCGCTTATTGCTGCGAGGTCTTGAATCGTCCCTAAGAAAAGCTGGTGTATCATCGTAAGACAAGTCATATACTAAATCATCCAGGAATTTGTCTGGATTTTTATCATATTGTCTTCTTAGATCCTTTACCTCTTCGCTGTGGTCTATCACCTCAATAACATTTCCTTTGTCAAATACGATCTCTTTCACTTCTTTAAACGCCCATGCCCGTTGAAATCCTCCATGAACATAGTATTTGTTAATGAACCCACGTCCAATAACGATTTTACCGGTAAAATCTATTTTTAAATGCACTCTATATGTAGCGTCTCTTTCATTCAACGAAGGTTCTATATCATTGAAAGGCGGGTAATCGCCATCGGCATTATAAATAAGAAATTGTTCTAGTATTAACCCGCTTTGCTTTATTCCATACTCACACCAGTACCCACGCCAGCATGCTGTACTAGGCGCATTAGGTTTTAGCCCATAGTCTCTCGGATCAAAACCTATTGGCTCACTTATAGCAATAAACTCGTACTTCTTTTTCTCAAATATATATGTATCCGGAATTTGTGCTGTCATATTTGTGCCTCACTTTGCACCTTCAGTATAATCGTTATGTTGTCCCATAAAGCAGACTCCCATGGAATAATCTTTTGAGGAAATATGTGTTGCAGAAATATAAAAAAGTTAAAAAAAGCGGAAGCCCTTGAAAATCAAGGGTTTCCTTGGTGGAGCATTCGAGGTTCAAATTTTAACGTTATTTCTAAAACATCATGATGGAGATATCACATTTATATTACAGATTCTGTTCTGATACTACACCGTTAAGAACTATGTAGGTTGCTTTCGTCCCTCTCTTCCCACGCCTTACTTGAATTTTTATATTATCGGCTTTCTTTATCCATGGCGAGTTCAATACCGCAGCTTCAATATTTGCGGAATTTGAAATCAAGGACCACATCTCTTTCCCTGGATTATATAGGAAACCTTCGTTCTTTAAATATTCGCTTATCCCTATGGTTCCCTTTTTCCTATAATTTGTTATTTCGATTGTAATAATATCCTCTACCGAGTGAATATCATCATTGATAAAACTAGACCAATCCAAAACATGGAGTCCAGCTTCAAGGAACGGAGTAACCTCCCCATGTTTCGTCAGAACGTACAATTCATCTTCAGCCCTTGTTACTGCAACATAGAACAAGCGTCTTTCGTCTTCTATTATCTTTGCAAGTGTATCCCCAAAGATACGCTGGAATACCCAAGCACTATGTATCAGCGGATATCTCCTATCCACCGCATCGACAAGAACAACTACCTCCTCCTGCTTCCCTTTATATTTATGTGTCGTATAGCTTAGCTGCTTTTCTTTTGCTTCGCCATCTTCCTTTGGATGGCATCCACATTTGACAAGTTTTCTTTCTTCTTTCGACAGATTACGCAATACTGTCTGATTAACACCTTCTCTTGTTTTATTTGTTCTAGCCAGAATAACAACATCCTTCTTTTCTGATAGCAGTTTTTTTACTATTCGAAGCAATGCTATGCCGGTATCTGATACATTTTCATATGTCTTTCTCTCTACTTCTGTTGGTACAAAGTCATTCAAATACCCTACTCTGACTGTTCCCTCTGCGTTTCTGTTAGCTCTTACGCTTAATTCATATTTTCCGTATGAAGACGCTCCAAGACCTGGACCACCTGATGATATTACACTGTTTCCAACATCAACAATTTCTGGTACAGATCTATAATTTGTAAGAATTGGATAGATATGGGTATCATCATAAAAATCGCTGAAACCGTAAAAGTATTTGAGTTCTGAACCAGCAAATGCATTAATTGCTTGACAATCATCACCTACGCAGAAGAGCGAAGCCTCTAGCGCAACATTCCTTATCTCTGCGATAAGATTGCTGAACGGGAATGAGAAATCTTGATACTCATCTATTAAAATATGTTTCAATTCCCGTAGATTGCCTTCCCCGTTTCTGAATGAAGTCCTGCCCTTTTTAATTAATGCAGCAGCCTCAAATAGCAACCCATCAAAGTCTATCTGCCTTTTGATCTGCATTCCATCAAGGTATCTCCTATATGCCTCTTCCGCAATAGGCAAGAACATCGACTCTGACGGGTCAATTGGTTTGTGGTTCCTTATCATGTTGTCAAGTTGAACGACTGTAAGGTTTTTCTTTCTACACCTATTGATAAAGTTTACGACCGCCTTTGTAAAATCATCTATCGCTCGTGTTCGGATATCTTCCCATATTTCGTCATCAGAGCGCCTTTCAATTCTTACGCCAATCTGTGAGAGGCAGTTTTTTATATAAGATATGACGCTGTCTTCTCCCTGTCTCATTTGATTGCTGTTGAAATAGAAAAAAGACAGTTTTCTTGCATAGTTCAGATGGTTTTCTTTATAATCCTTCAAATATGAGAACTGAACTGTTCCAGCTCCTGGTAATCGAAGTTTGAATTTCTTCTCTTCTGCAGAATAGATGTAATCGACCCCGTGTTCAAATAGGATGTCTGCAATCAGTTTTTCTTCTGGACAGGTAACATGCTCTCCCCGCATAGTAACCCTATCTGCAAATTTACGCATTATAACAAGTTCGTCTGCAGGTAGATTATATCCACCACCGATTATTCGTTCCCATAGGCCCTTGTAATTGTTTATCATCAGTTCTTTGATCTGATATCTGTATGCAGGGTCGTTTATCATATTAATGATGATGTCCTTTTGAACCATCTGGCTCAGTTTCTTATTCCTGTCGTTTCTGGAAAACTCCAGTATCTCGTCTACATCATCATTATCAAACAACAATTCTCTGCCGTTTAATGGAACGATTGAGTATGCTAATGCATGGAAAGTCATGATAAAAGGCATGTTCTTTTCGTCCTTGTCGCCTTTTGCAATGGCCGCTCCCATTCTATCTTTCAGTTCTTCCACGGCTTTTCTGTTAAATGCCAGTATGAGAACTGATTGTGGCGGTACATGGCAATGTTCAATTAAGAACTGAGCTCTATTAAGAATCGTTGCTGTCTTTCCACTTCCAGCT
Organism: Anaerovoracaceae bacterium; assembly: GCA_045112795.1. Lineage (GTDB taxonomy): Bacteria > Bacillota > Clostridia > Peptostreptococcales > Anaerovoracaceae > Crickella. The sequence continues at coordinate 17,142 of JBGUIG010000074.1, forward strand.
CTTGCTATGACTTCTACATTTTTATTGCAGGTACTAATTGCTTGGATTTGCTCTTTATCTGGAAAATGACCTCCAGCAGCTTGATGATCTCCAAACCATTCGCTTACAAACTGAAAGCTCTTTGTTTCAAAATCATTTTTCTCAAATTGTTCAATATTACTTTGAACGAATTCCCTCGACGAGAGATAGTTATCCTTCATTATTTGATTGAGACTATTTAGAGTTGCTCTTCTTGCAGCTATTCTTTGCTCGTACTCGATAATCAAGCCTATGATTCTTTTAGTATCTTTTAATCTCTCTTGCTTAACTTCCCTTTCTATTTCAGGCCTTATTATGCTGCATTCCTCATTGATGCTGCGTCTGTTCCCAAGAGAAATACCACGACCCTCGTAAACATCAAAAATGAGATCGGGCAATTTCTTCCATTCTTCGGATGTTAGGAGAACACCGAGCTCTTCCAGAATTGGCCTTTCATTATCCATACCCATTTTTGGATTCTCGGTTAATGATTTTGCGACCTTTCTATACTCATCCTCCATTCCTGGACGAATAACCCATTTATCAAGTAACGATTTGATTAGGTTTTCGACTTTTATTTCTGTAACTTCTTCTGCCAATAGGGAGTCGATTTCTTTAGTTTTCTCCGCATTATTGCTTAACTCATTAGAATCAATGAAAAGAGGTGTATTAACTCCATCTGTTTCGAAATATTTCTCTTCTCCACTAAAGGAAACTACTGTACATTCTGGAGTCTGTGAAACAATTATTCCCTTTCCATATTTAGAGACTTCGACTGTCTCATTTTTCAGAAAAGCTGAATTAAGTATCTCACGCTCTATCTCCAGACGGACTTTTTCTCTAATCAGTTCTTCTCGCTTCATAGCTTTCACCATAATCAAAACTTCTATTTTGTTTTTCCTATCAGCACCCTTATGGTTTTCAATAATGCTCTAACAATTCTTGATATGTATGTACTATCCATCTACTTTTTATATAAAACCTCTATGACATTCATGTTGCCCAATACAATTTCTGGATAACCCCTAAGTAACTCTCCTATTTCTTCATCTGAATCAATAATCGAATACAAAACGGATATCAATCGCTCAATACCCTCCTTATACTCTTTCTTTGATTCCCAAGTTAAACTGCCATTGTAATACGAGCAAGAGTACAGTTGTTTATGATTCCATTCAATAGTATCGTACTTGTCTTCATCTATACCATGTAATCCTTGCAGAGACACGTTCCATGGTTCGCCACTAAATTTTGTAACCATGAATCCGAGTACTTTTGTTTCGTCAGGCATATCATATAACAGAATAGGTGTTGCCCACGAAATAATCATTCCTCTTAATTCTTCATCTGTTATTTCTGAAGGTTCTTCTGGGATTTCTAAGCCTAACAGTTCCAAGTTGTCATCAGAAATTGAAAAGCAACCAAGTATTAAACTATACAAAATGATAGCCTTGTCCCGTATAGTTTCAAGTTCCTCAAGAGAATATAGGTTATCCTTATGCAGATGGTCATTTCTGTCATAATCCTTAAAATCATATAAAGTATCTATCAAAAATTGAATAGTGTCATGATCTACATCAAAGAAATCCTTGTTGAAGAATTCGCCAGTTGACTTGTCAATAAACCTAATAAACTTAATTAATGAACCAAGGGTAGTATCAAAGTAGTATTCATATTCTT
>JBGUIG010000075.1:0-15792 GCA_045112795.1 Anaerovoracaceae bacterium
ATCAGAATCGAGAAGCCCATGTTCAGGAGTCCTCCTGATGAGAGCAGGCTGTTAAGTGACTCGAGTTCTGTCTCACATACAAATCCATTGAGAGATGCATCCAGAATCTCACTGATTCCGACGCCCGGCTGGAAGATAGGTGCAAGGATAGCAGCTATAATGAATCCGAATGTGATTCCCGGAATTGCCGGTATCTTGAGTGCGATAGCAAGAATTACAGCTACCGGAGGAAGCAGCAGAATCGGATTGATATTGAAATTATTCTGCAGTCCGTCCATGATAACCTGTGCCTGCGAGCTGTCAACAGTTCCGCTGCTTACATGCATGAATCCGTACACGCCGAAGAAAATCAGCGCTACAGCATAAGCAGTCAGTGTAGACTTGAGCATGTATTTTACATGTGTGAATACATCGGTACCTGCCATAGCAGGAGCCAGATTGGTTGTATCCGAAAGCGGTGACAGCTTGTCGCCGAAGTATGCTCCGGAAATTACAGCACCTGCTGTAGGGCCGACAGGCATTCCAAGTCCGCTTCCGATACCGATAAGCGCGAGGCCCATTGTTCCCATTGTTCCCCAGGATGTTCCGGTTGCAAGTGATGTGATTGAGCAGATCAATACTGTTGCAACGAGGAAAATCTTAGGCGACAGCAGTTTGAGTCCGTAATAAATCATTGTCGGGATGGTTCCTGATAGGAGCCATGCACCGATCATCATACCGACTATAGCAAGAATCAGGATTGACTGCATTGCTTTGGAAATGCCTTCAACCATCATCTGCTCGATATCTGACCATTTATATCCCAGCGCCAGAGTTGAAGCTGCAGCTATAATGACGCCTATAAACATCGGAATATGCGGATCTGCGCCGAATTTGACAATGCCTATTACCATTACCGCAACAAGGCCGAGCAAGGAAATAAGCGCATGTCCGAGTGACGGCTTTTTGATTTCTCTTTCTTCAAGGAAAATGTTTTTCATAATATAACCTTTCTGTGTTTTCGGTTGCCCCTCACACCTTTTTTGTCCGGTTTTAGTCATGCATAAGCAAGCAAAAAAACCGAATACACAATGATTATAACATCATATAGTGTATCCGGTCACGATTTTTTACTATTTATAGATTTTCACTCTGAACAGATCAGAAATCCAGATCCGATTTGCCTATGAATTCTCTCAGTATTGAGTACTCCGGAACTGCTACGGCAGACTCAATTCTTGTGAAGTATTTCAGGAAGTTAAGCACTCTCTGCGCCTCATGATACTGAGGGCTTTCTTCAGGTATTTCCATAAGAAGCGGCTCGACATATGTTCTCAGAAGATTGGTCTCATAAACCGTGCTGGAATTGAAAACCACATCAGCAGATGAGCTGTAAGGGAATACATTTACACTTTCCCCGGCACGGACCTTAGGCCAGCTCTCAAGTGTAGCTTCTGCGTTGTAGCCTCTGAACTGGTTGTCCCTGACTATTCTTCTCAGCATTCTCGCATCTGCAGTGGAGATCCTGTTGTGCCTGTCAAGACCCATCTGTGTCAGCGGGCTGATGTACAGTTTGAATTTGTCTTTCTTGTCGATGTCCTCGGTGAGAATATCATTCAGGCTGTGGATTCCTTCTACGACAACTATCTGGTTGCTTTTCAGTCTGGTGATCCTCTTGCCGAACTGCTTAGTTCCGGTCATGAAATCAAATTCAGGCAAGTCAACTTCCTGTCCGTGGATAAGAGCTGACATCTGATTATTGAATAGCTCCAGATCCATTGCCCCTATACCTTCAAAATCAGGTTTGCCGTCAGGACCGAGCGGTGTGTCTCCTCTCTCCACGAAGTAGTCGTCAGTTCCGAGGTACAGCGGTTCTGCGTATCTCTCCGCAATAGCAGCGCACAGACGCTTTGCAGTAGTAGTCTTGCCGCTTGAAGACGGGCCGGCGATCAGAACGAGCTTCTTGCCCTGCCTTACAATTAGGTCAGCAAAATTCTCAATCTGGCGTTTTTGAAGCCATTCACTGGAGCGGATGATCTCATCAGCATTACCTGCCAGGATCTGCTCGTTGAGGTCGGCAACATAGTCAATTCCGGTGTGTTTACGCATTCTCTTGCTCTCGGCAAAAGCATCATACAGTTTGTCATCGTCTCTGTACGGAGGTATCGAACTCGGGCTTAGAGCATTAGGGAGTCTGAGAAGAAGGCCGTTGCGGTACTCCCTCAGTTCAAACAGATCAACATAACCTGTCGACGGAAGAACTCTGCTGTACATGCAGTTTCTGTACCCATCGATATTGACGATTTCTATTGTCTCATCAGGCCCTCTTTCTTCAAGGAGCATTGCCTTTTCCTTGCAGCCGAGAGCTCTCCATTTCTCTGCAGCATGCATAACACTGTCGTGCTCGATTACCAGCTCGTAATCTGCGGCAACAATATCATCCATGCGGTTCCAGATCTTGTGAATATCAGTGGATGTAAGTGATCTGCCCATATGAGCGTATGTGAAATACCCCTGATTCAGCGAGTTGCCTATTCTTACGTCTGCATCCTTAAAAAGCTCATTGAAAGCCTTAAGATAAACAAGTATGGCGGTATTATGATAAGCCCGCTCGTCGTCTATAGTTCTTATTACAAAATCATGCCCCATTACAGTACCTCTCTTTTCTTTCCTGACTTGCGATTTTCAGCATTTTTCAGGAAAAATATGTCATTACCCCATTAACTGTAGTGCAGAAGTCTGATGATTTGTCCTTCTGAATTGTATAATTGCATTTATTATAGCACAAAGACCGCCGGGAATGCCCGACGGTCTTCAATATTTAATGAGTCAATGATTTGAGGCAGGTTATGTTCTGTGATGAAGACTAGATCTTCATTGCAACATCCCATGCTCCCCAGATAACTTCTCTCAGAGCGCCCCACTTTACGCATGTTCCGCATCTGTGGAGATGTTTGTTCTTGATTGAAGCGAACTGGTCATTAGGAACGAATCCGAGTCCGTTAACTACGCAGTCGCATTCTTCTTTCCATGTCTCACCTGTCTCTACGTTCTTGATCATGCAGTATCCGTCACCGATCTCAGTAACTGTGGATCTCAGATGAACAGGTACGTTCTTGAACGGCAGAGCCTCTCTCAGGAATGAAGAGTTAGCAAGGCATGTGCCAGGAGCTGTGATCAGGTCGTCCATGAACTCTACAACTACAGGCTTCTTGCCGGCAAGAACTGCATCATATGCAGCTTCGCAGGATGAAAGTCCGCCGCCCAGGAAGACGATCTTGTTGTATTTGTCCTTATCCTTGCCGATCAGCAGATCTGTGAATGTGATAGCCTTGTCAAATCCAGGAATGTTGATTGCCTTAGGGAATGTACCGACTGATACGATAACATCGTCATAAGCCTTGAGCAGGGAATTGATATCCTTGATCTCAGAATTGAGTCTTACGTCGATATCCCACTTCTTCAGCTCTCTCTCATACCACTTGATGAGCTGCTTGTCAGCATCCTTGAATGACATAGCGCTGGCTGTGTTGTACAGGCCGAACATCTTGTCGCTCTTCTCGAATACGACTGGGTTGTGGCCTCTCTTCTTGAGTACGAGAGCTGCCTCGAGTCCGCCGAATCCTGCGCCGACAATAGCAACCTTCTTAGGCTTGCTTGCAGGAACGATCTTGTACTTGTTGTGCTGCATTGTCTGTGGTGTCAGAGCGCAGCGTGCAAGCTGGAGTGAATCGAACAGAGGCTGTGTGTTAGCTGTATGTTTCGACTTTGCAAAGTTGAAGCAAGCATTGTGGCATCTGATACATGGCTTGATTTCTTCTTCTCTGCCTTCAATGATCTTGGTAACCCATTCAGGGTCAACAAGGTTCTGACGAGCGATACCAAGAGCATCGATCTTGCCTTCTTTGATCTTCTCTGCAGCGAACTTGATGTCCATCTTACCGGCGCAGACAACCGGCTTGTCGGTGAACTGCTTGATGTGAGCAACATCTTCGTAGTTGCAGTTATCAGGCATATAGACTGGCGGGTGTGCCCAGTACCATGCGTCGTATGTTCCGTTGTCGCAGTTGAACATGTCATATCCTGCATCTGAGAGGTACTTGATAGCCTTCTCTGATTCAGCCATGTCACGGCCGAACTCTACGAATTCTTCGCCAGGCTGTGCGCCCTGGAGCCAGCCCTTGGTCTTGGATACTACGGAGTATCTAAGAGCTACAGGGAAGTCCTGTCCGCATTCTCTCTTGATTGCCTGTACGATTTCTACAGGGAATCTGAATCTGTTTTCGAATGAACCGCCGTACTGGTCAGTTCTGTAGTTCATGTTAGCAATTGTGAACTGGTCAAGCAGATATCCTTCGTGTACTGCGTGAATCTCGACACCGTCTACACCGGCATCTTTGCACATCTTTGCAGTCTTGGCGAAAGCTTCAACCATCTCATGAATCTCTTCGATTGTCATTGGTCTGGACTTCAGTTCAGGATACCATCTGTTAGGTGTCTCTGATGCTGAAGCGCAGCAATATTCAATATCTACGAAAGGCTTAGCTACAGCGCCGAACGGCTTGTTCTTGAGCATCTGAACGAACATATCGTTGATAGCCATTGAACGGCCGAATCCACCGGCGAGCTGAATAAACAGCTTGGAGCCTGTCTTGTGGAACTCAGGCATCCACTCAGCAAGATCCTTGAACATCTTCTTATTCTGATAGAGCCATCTTCTACCCATCGTATCTCTTACGCACTGCATACCCGGAAGTACCAGACCTACGTTCTCCTGCGCACGATTGAGGATGTGGTAAGCGGCCTCTCTGTCAAAGTGACATGGCTCGAGCCATCCGAACAGGGATGTTCCTCCCATGGAAGTCTGCACGATTCTGTTTGGAATTTCTACGTTGCCAATCTTCCAAGGCGTGAATAGAGGTTCATATTCCTTCTTCATCCTTCTTTTCCTCCTAGAATTATTCAGCTGGTCTGTAATTTCCGGTAAAAAATAAAGACCGGAAAACAGCACCATATACTATTGGTTTTATTGTATAAAATAGATAAAAGTTAGTCAATTATATATACCAATTGGAAAGAAAAAAATGCATTGAAGTGCCTGACTCATAATCCGGCAGTTCGGAGCCTATGGTATAAAAAACAGGCAGAGGCTGTGATATTCCGCCTTCTGCCTGCTTTCTATTCTTTCCAGATGCCCTGGTATTCTTTGTATTTGCCGATGTCTGACATCGCGTTCCACGGGATGAAACCTCCGTCCAGTCCGGATTTCTCAAGCGCGTTGATCTGCTGTTTGAGGCGCTTCTCATCGTAATCTACGGTTGGAGCCCAGTGCGGCGTATCGTATCCTGTGATCCAGGTACGGGCAACCGCCGGATTCTGCAGTCTCGCCTGCTGCTTTTCCGCCCTCTTGGCCCAGCGTCTGACTGACTTGTAAGGATTCTCCCACGGTCTGTCGCCCGAGAAGTGGTCTGTGTACGGCATCGCGCTGATTGCGTCTACAATGTTCGAGATCGCAGTCCAGTACTGACCATACGCAGTTACATAGCTGTATGCGCTTTCCCCAAACACATCAACAGATATGTATACTCCGCTTTCACGCAGCTGATCGGCCGCGTAGAAGCAGAAGTTCTGCACAGCCTGAGCTTTGGACTCCTTGTATTTGTTACGGAAGTTCGCTTTGCCCGACTTGGACATCTCATAAGTCGATTCAGGGAATCTGACATAGTCGAACTGGATCTCGTTGAATCCAAACTTCTCAACAGCCTCACGGGCAAGTTTTACGTTGTATTCCCAGACGTTCCGCGAGAAAGCGCTCGGCCAGCCTGCGCTGCCATTGTATTTGATGCAGTCTTCAGGATGGTCTTTGGCATAGTACGAATCGTTGAACGTTACTATGCGGCCTATCAGATAGACGCCTGCTTCTCTGTACGCATCAATGCCCTTCTTCAGCTCTTCTTCTGTGAAGTATGCTGCCTTGTAGGATTTCGGCGAAAGCTCTTTGGCCACTTCAGACTTATAAGTCAGCGGGCCGTCTTTGAGGTCGATAACAACCGCGTTGCAGCCGCTCTTTTTAATCAGATTGACATACTGTTTAGGATGTGTCGCGGCATAAGCGTTGAGATACATTGCTCTGGCGTATCTGCAGAACTCGTTACCTTCTATTGCCGTCTTCTCATAAGGATAGAAGTCCAGATCCGCAGCCTTTCCTCCGTACAGATTGTAGGCAAATTTGTCTTTTTTTGCTGTGTCGTACTCGCCGTGCTCGTTGTATGGAGCGTCGGCAGCTTCCTGGGTGTCTGTCATGTATTTTCCGTAGACGTATCCCTCAGCCTGTTTGCCGTCGGCATCTGTATAAGCGACTTTGTACATGTTAATGTACCCGTTGTCCAGGAGCCGGTCATGCCCTGTTACTTCAAGGCGGGTACCCTTCGGTGCAAATGATGCGATATCCGGCTGTCCCGGATTCTCATATATAGTTGCCGGCGTCCTGACATATACCTCTGTTTCGAGTACTGTCTTATCAGATGATTCAGCCAGACTGTCTTCTGACATGTACAGGTCTGTATCATCTATCTCGATACCCGAAGATTTGATCAGCTGCGTAAAGCGCTCCCTGAGGTCGTCTGAAGTCTCCTGATCTTCACTGTCAGCAGGCGCATCACCACGCTCGCCTGGCTTGGACACAAACGCTATTTTGTGATACGTTATGCCGTCCTGTGTGACCGATTTGCGGTATCTGGATACCTCTGTACCCCTGATCAGGGTGCCGACTTCCTCCAGATGATGATCCTGAGCCTCACCTGCCTCTTCAGCGTCCGCATTTTCATCAATCAGCTCATCCTCGAACGCGTAAACTTTGACTACGTTTGTTTTGCCCGCAGCATAAGCCGGAGTCTTCCACTGACCGAGGAGGACATAGTAAACCGTCCCCGCAGCAGCGAGAAGTGCTATAGATATTAAAATCAGTACAAATATTTTGAATTTTTTCACAGCAACTAATGATTATCCTTTTATTCAGAATCAATGATTAACTTACAAGAATTATAACAATAACACGATTTCTGATTACTTTCAATATTCCGTGTGCTGTGGAATGAACCCTTTTATTCCCATTTATTAAAGCAAGGAAAAAGGCAGCCGTTAAAGCTGCCCTCTCTTCTTATTTCTCATCTTACTTTTCTTCTTGTTTGTCTCTGACCATCTCGACGTAAGGCAATTCGGAGAAACCTTGGTGCCTGTAGACTTCCATAGCGTGTCCGTTTTCGTTCTCGGCTTCGAGTCTGTGCAAAGCGTCAGGATACTCTTTTCTGATAAATTCCAGAAATGCGGAAGCAAGTCCCAGTCCGCGGGCTTCTTCTTTCAGATACAGGTCCTCGATCCATATACAGCGCTTGCCGTACTCGGTGCTGAAGCTGTGTGCGATCATTGCGTAGCCTAGCAGCTTTTTCCCCGATGATGTATGATCATTGCCTGGATTGTTTACGTCCGGTGTTTCCGGATTACCGGAATCGCCTGATGATTCCTCATCTTCCTGCCTGGCCTCAAAGACGAAACCCTCTGCATAAGGGCTTTCGGAGATGCACTCATTGATGTCCCGGTTAAATATTTCATCCGAGCCATTGCTGAGAACTGCTTCAGACGAATAGAAGGCCCTCATCATTTCGAGAACTTCTTCCCTGTCCCTCTTTCTCATGTCCCTCATTACAATGGTGTCAGAGAATCTTTCCCTCTTCCTGCCGGAAGTGAGTCCTGTGTTTTCTTTGACAGCATCTGCTGCGATTTTTACCGCTGCCTTCTTCGCAGACCTGGCAGCGTATTTTGCGGCTGTCTTAATTACTAATTTTGTAGTCTTTTTCATAGTTTTATTTCAGTTACCGTTGGTCTAATATCAGAAGCCGAAGATTTTCGCGGCTCGCTTCATGTTTTCGCGGATAGGGACTTCGAACGGACACCGGGTCTCGCAGAGACCGCACTGCAGGCAGTCGCCTGCGTGGTGCGCGAGTACTTTGTAGTGCTCGCGCTCGGTGTCCGGTACGCGGAACTCTGCCGACCCTTCCGCAATACCGTTCGATTCATTGTGAGCTACGACCAGATTCAGGAACTTTGTCACATCTGCAATATTGATTTCAGCAGGACACGGATGACAGTGAGTGCAGTACATACAGTGACCGCTCCAGCTGACCTTAGGGAAAGCAGCGAATGCTTCCGCAAAGGCTTTTTCTTCATCGCTCGCCTCGCAGTAAGCGATGCTCTGCGCAAGCTGCTCAGTGTTTCTGGCACCTGAGCAGACCGTCGCGACGGCCGGCCTTGACAGAGCGTAGCTGATGCACTGAACCGGGGTAAGAGCCGCGCCGGCCGGCGACAGCTTTTCATCAAGAATATCCCCTCCTGCAAAAGCCTTCATAACAGTGATTCCTACTCCCATGTCCTCGCACAGCTCATACAGTCTCTGTCTGTCAGGGTCCATATTAGTGAAGCCACCTTCATACACTTCATCAGCCCACAGGTCATTGACATCCTCGGTTCCCGGAAGCATGTCGTATACATAGTTGATGCTGAACATCAGCACCTCGATATCGCCTTCGGAGATGGCTTTGACCGCAACCTTCGGATTGTGAGATGACAGACCGATGTGATGGATCCTGCCCTCAGCCTTCAGCTGCTTTGCATAATCCAGAATCCCGTTGTCCTTGATTGCCTGCCAGTCGCTGTCCGCGTCACAGTAATGAATCATTCCGACGTCTATATAATCAGTACCGAGTCTCTCCAGAGAATCTTCAAAAGCCGCTTTGACATCTTCAAGATTCCTGCTTCTTTCATACTGACCGTTCTTCCATACCGAAGAAATGTGCGACTGGATAATGAATTTCTCACGTCTGCCCCTGAGCGCCTCTCCCAGTGCAGATCTTGCGCCCGGATCAGGTGAGAAAAGATCAAAATAGTTTACCCCTGCCTGCTCCGCCATGTCGATAAACTTCTTCGCATTGCTGTTGTCCTCGACAAACGCCTCGCAGCCCAGCGCAATCACGCTTACATTAAGTCCTGTATTTCCAAGCTGTCTGTATTCCATTCCGGCTGCACCTTTCTCATTCTCATTATTTGCATCATGTGCATCATATGCGCCTCAGTCAGATGATGAGCCTCTCAGCCCGCTTCAGGTCTTCTCAGGATCTGTACGATCATCTGGCCGGCACCTGATTATTATACCCAAATTACTGCAGACGTTCCACAGCCGCATGATTCAATTGTTCGATTCACACGAATCATTTTTTCTATTATCACACGAGCCTTTTTTCGATTATCACACGGCAGAATGGCAATTTTCATATCACTTTCCGACATCCCTTCACCACATATGCTGAGCCAAATCCATTATTTTATTAGAGTTATGGCTGAATGTATGGTAAACTTTAGCCAATAATATACCCACAGTTTACGGGGGGCTTTTATGAGAGAAATAGAATTATCAACAATCACCAAGAGCCGCAATGTTTCTGTTGCAGTGCTGGACTTCAGATGCCGCAGTACAGACAGGCTCTTTTTTAATGGTTATCAGACATGGACTATATCCCACGAGATGCTTCCTTCTGAATTCACACCGAGAAGCAAAGCGTTTTTCAGAGGAATCGGATACCCATGGGGAACAACCAAGTACGGCGATGAATTCTTCCTCGACTGGGAGGAGAAGCCGGGCTGCTTCCACGGTTTTTCATATATGTACAGAAGACGCGGCAACACCTTCACGCTTGTCGCTTCGACAGATGAGACCAACGGATACACCATTTTCTTCTATGACACGGTTCTGGGAGAACTCAAAGCAGTCAAAGATGCCGGCATAGGACACGGACATGACCCTGCGCTGCATATCGCTGTATTTGAGGGTACCGAGGATGAAGTTTTCGATGCATGGTTCAAGGCTGCCGGCATCAAACGCAGACCGGCAGAGCCAATGGCAGGATACACCAGCTGGTACAACAGATTCGATAAAATAACAGATGAGACTATATCGGAAGATCTCGAGGGATGCAGCAAAGTTCTCGAACCCGGTGACATGTTCCAGATAGATGACGGCTGGCAGACTGCTGTCGGTGACTGGGTTGTTGACACGCAGAAGTTCCCGAGAGGACTCCGGGCTTCAGTTGATGACATCCATTCACACGGTTTCAAGGCAGGACTGTGGCTGGCCCCTTTCTCGGCCCAGGTTGGCTCAGATCTGATCAAAAACCACCCTGAATGGCTCCTTCAGCATGACGGCAAGCCTTGGTATTCCGGCTGTAACTGGGGAGGCTTCTACTCTCTGGATATTGACAAGCGCGGTGTGCGTGATCATATGAAGCGGGTATTCAACCAGGTCTTTGATGAGTGGGGATTTGAGCTGGTAAAGCTGGATTTCCTGTACAGTGCTGCTCCTTGGCCGACAGTCGGCGGCAGACATCATGGTGAAAGCCGTGGAGCGAGGATGCACCGGGCGATGGAACTTCTGAGAGAATGGTGCGGTGATCACATGATCCTCGGCTGCGGAGTTCCTCTGATGCCGGCATTCGGTCTTGTCGAATACTGCAGGATAGGCTGCGACGCAAGTCTTGACTGGGAAAACACAAGACTCATGAGACGGATCAACCGCGAGATAGTCAGCACACGGAATGCTATCGGCGACACTTATTACAGACGTCAGCTCGACGGCCGCGCATTCCTGAATGACCCTGATGTTTTCTTCCTCCGCAAAGACAACATTAAGCTGACTGAAAAGCAGAAAGATCTGCATGCCAAGGTTCTGGCTCAGTACGGCAGTTTCTTCCTTACTTCAGACAACATGGGCGCATATGACGAAAAGCAGCTCGCCCACTACAGAAAGCTCAGAGAACTCTGGAAGAACAAAGACTGGAAAGACACATCTTTCACCAGGCTGATCTAGACGCCTTGCCGCATCAGCGAACAGACCGCAAAGACGCACATCAACATGCCGCGCTGTTCTGATGCACATTATTCAATAAAGAATACACAGACACATATCATCAAACCGAACTTGCACTGACGAAGTGCCGCCACAAGAGAATCACAAAGAATTATGGACAACAAGAAGACTTTATCTGAAAAGAGCCAGAAGAAGAACCTGTTCTTCTTCCCTATAGGAACGCTCGGAAGAGATATGATCTATAATCTCTTCACCAACTACATTCTGCTGTACGTTCTGTTCACACACAATCTTACAGCAGCACAGCTGATGGCCATCACCGGAATCATGATCGGGGCACGTATTTTCGACGCGCTTAACGACCCTCTGATGGGAAATATTATCGAAGGCACCCGTACACGCTGGGGAAAATACAAACCTTGGCTCACCATTGGAATCCTCTCCACATCCGTCGTTGTGTACCTTGCCTTCAATGTAAAGCTTCAGGGATGGGCATTCATCTGGTTCTTCGGGATTATCTACTTTGCATACAGCATCACTTACACAATGCACGATATTTCCTACTGGGGAATGATCCCTTCCCTCAGTAAGGACGGCGGAACCCGTGACAAGCTGACAGCAATGACAAACCTTGTCGCAGGTATCGGCGGCGCCATAGCAGGCCTCGCGATCCCTATGCTGACAACAGGATCAGGTACCATCGGGGGCAACGCGCAGACAGCATACGGAACGGTTGCACTTGTATTCTGTATTCTGGCGCCACTGTTCCTCGCTTTCACCATCTTCGGTGTCAGAGAGGACAGATCTTACATGGATATAACACCTCCTCCGATCAGCTTCAAAAAAATCGTTTCGACCATAGTCAAAAATGACCAGCTGTCGTGGATGTGTCTTATCTTCCTGCTTCATCAGATCGGAGCGGATCTGATCATCGGCGGAATCGGCTCGACATACATTTACTTCACATATGGTTACAAGGGCGGACTCTACTCCCTCTTCTCGACCATCGGCCTTTCCGCATCGGGAATTCTGCTGATCGCTTATCCTTGGCTCTCAGCAAAGTGGAACAGAAAGACCCTGCTCAGGAGCTTCGGCTTTATCCTGACAATCGGATTCGCTATGATGCTCGCAGCCGGACTCTTCATGCCGGCAACAATGACTTCATTCTGGATCACAACAGTCGGATACATGCTGGCTCAGCTCGGAATGAACTGCTACTACGTAATCATGATGCTCTCGATCATCAACACCGTAGAGTACAACGAATACAAAAACGGCACCAGAGACGAGGCCATCGTAGCTTCGATCAGGCCTTTCTTCACCAAGATGGGAAGCGCCCTGTGCGTACTTCTGACCACAGTTTCGTACCTGATATTCGGCGTTACCAAATACACCAATCAGATATCTTCTCTCGAGCAGGCAGCAAACATGGGCTCCATCTCAGAAGCAGAAAAGCTTGCTCAGATTGACTCCGTCATTGCTTCGGTAAGTTCAGGGCAAAGCCACGGACTGCTTCTGGTTATGTGTCTCATCCCGTTCATCATGATGGTTTGCGCATACATTCTGTATAAGAAGCACTACATCCTCGACGAAGACGAGTATGACCGCATCGTCGAAGAGCTCGCAGCAAGAAAATAAGATTTATATACCCTGCAAACAGGCTGCGGAAAGATATCAGCCCTTTTGTTGCCTGGAAACAGCTCGCAGCAAAACAGCAAGAAGCAAGAGACGCATCGCCCCGAAAGCAATGCGTCTCTTTTCATTTCTTCATAAATGATTTATTAATGATTCTCTTTCAGTCTTCAAAGCCTTTGAATACCGGCTCGCCGGTGTAGACCAGCGGCTCTTCTTCGCCTCTAAGGACGCGGAGAGCGCCGGCCGCCATAGCCTCGTGCTCAACCTCGCCCGGGTAGTAATATACCGGCGCGATCCACTCGCAACGCTCGCGGATCTTCTGCTGCAGATCATCAAAGCGCAGCAGACCTCCGCCGCATACAATCCCGTCTACTCTGCCCGACAGCACCGTCGCCATCTCACCAATCGCTTTGCATATATTGTAAATCATGGCATCCCAGACCCTTACGGCTTTAGGATCACCGGCATCCACCATCTCATGGATCACATCTGCATTCGAAGTGCCGAAATGACCCGTAAGACCGGCATTTCTGGTCAGAACTTCCTTGGCTGCACGGAGCGCAGCCTCCGGACTGTCATAGTGCCTCTCCTCAACACCGATCCTGCTCCTGTGCTCATTATCGAAGAAATAATCAATAACACCACTCACCGGCAGCGCTCCCGTGCGCGTCGGCGTGAAAGGACCCTCGCCGGCAGCATTATTCGTAGAATCGATCATCCTGCCGTGGTCATGAGCAGAGACCGACATGCCGCCGTCAATATGGCAGACAATATAATTGCCGTCCTCATATCTCACACCCATATTGCGGCAGTGCATTCTGACAGTGCCCTTCAGATTCAGAGCATGCGTACTCGAAGTGCGGTATATACCCGGAACCCCCGTAATCCTCGCCAGATCACAGAATTCATCCGTCTTGGGGCTGTCAACCATAAACACCCTGCCGCCGTACTCCTTCTGCAGCTCGGCAGCCAGAGGCAGCCCAAGATTTGCAGGATGATCTACCCCGGTAACAAAATTGTAATTGTCACTGATAAGCAGATCATTCGCCTCATAAGTGCCGCCGACGCAAGGCATGCTCGCCCCGCCCCTGCCGACAATCGCGTCAACACCATTCAGATCAATCCCGTTGTCAGCAATAAACTTCCTTATCAGCTCAAGCCGGTGACCAAGCTGATTGCTGACAGAGCCAAGGCTCGCCAGATACGGAGCATCATGAAAAACGCTCGTCTCAAACAGCTTGTTCTCATCTTCAAAATACGCAAGCTTGGTGGAAGTTGATCCCGGATTAATTACAAATATCTTATAGCTCATTTTCCCCTCTCATTATCAGACTGCAGCCCATTGTGAGCTGCAGTCTGCAGTTTCTGCATTATATCATATCTCAGCATATCATATCTCAGTCGACTTATTTTCCCAGCCTCTCAGCAACGTGAATCAGCCTTGAAGCATTCTCGATGAGCTGATCGCGGGTCACTCTGCCTTTCTTCAGTCCGGCCATCATGTCTTTGTGGTCTTTCCTGCATCCCGGCATGAACAGGCTGTGTCCAGAAGCAGCAACCAGAGCCGGATCAGGTGTGCCGTATACCGAGCCCTTATTCAGCAGGAAATCTCCGCCGATTACCCAGTCAGTCATTACGATTCCATCGAATCCGAACTCATCTCTGAGAATATCCGTAACCAGATCTCTTCTCTCTGATGTGTGTGTTCCGTTAAGCAGATTGTATGAAGTCATTACGGCCATAGGATCTGCCTCTTTGATGCAGATCTCAAATCCGCGGATGTAAATCTCTCGCATAGCGCGCTCGCTGACCTGGCTGTTTGAAGCGTACCGGTTAGTTTCCTGGTTGTTAGCGGCGTAATGCTTTATTGTGACTCCGCAGCCCTTGTGACCCTGAACACCCTTAGTAAGCGCACTCGCGAACTTGCCGCTGATCAGAGGATCTTCCGAGAAATATTCGAAGTTTCTGCCGCACAGAACATTTCTGTGAATGTTAAGTGCCGGAGCCAGCCACAGGTCTACCCCGAACAGCTCCATCTCTGAGCCGACGATGTCTCCGCACAGGCGGGCAAAGTCAAGGTCAAAGCTCTGAGCGATTGCGGTTGCGATAGGTATCGCAGTTGCGTACTGCTCCTTGATTTCGATGCCTCTTTCTCTGAGTTTCCTGAAGGTGGAATGAATATCCATAACGACCTTGACAGCTTCAGGCATCAGTTCAGTCATGCTCTCCGGAAGTGTCGAACCAAGTGAATGCTTGCCTTTTTTGTCTTCGTAATATTTCGGTGAAATTCTGACTCCTGCAGGGCCGTCAGCCATTACTATCCTGCTTATGCCATTTTTCTCAAACATCTTGCAGGTCTCACCTGCTGCGCCCGGAACAGTTGTAGCAGCATCACCTATGACCCCGGTCAGGGAGCCACGTGGATCGAAGGCTCCGATATTAAGAAATGCCAGATCTTTGTCTGTCAGACTTCCAAGAACTTCCGCGGTTTCCGGCTTGTTTGTGCCGTAAGCGACTATTTCTGTCTGTAATTCACTGAGATCCAGCTTGTTTACAGGTAAATTTTCTGCGCCAAAAAGCTTGATATTATCGATTTTCTCATCTTCTTTGTCACAGTCGAACGTATAGTCTTCAAAATCCGGCTTTCCGAGCAGGTTTTTCACCTCCCGGATTACGAATTCATCATCCAATGTATAAACTGCGACAGCACTGACATCTGCGCTGCTGGTTCCGGTCAGGATCACATAATTGCCCTGCTCCAGTACATATGCCGCTCTGGATTCATCGTAGCTTGCAAGGTCCTCAGCAGTAAATCTGACAGTGACAGTTTCTTCTTCTCCCGGCTTAAGTTCGCCTGTCTTGGCAAATCCTGCCAGTCTCTTGAATTCCTTATCCAGTCTTCCCTGCGGGCATGCTGCGTATACCTGAACGACTTCACGTCCCGCGAATTTTCCTGTATTTTTTACTTTCACAGACACTGTGAACTCGCCGAATTCAGCTTTAACGCTCTCAGTCTCAATTTTAAAATCTGTATATCCCAGGCCATAACCGAACGGGAACAGAGGCTTAACACCGGCTTTGTCAAACCAGCGGTATCCTACGTATATGCCTTCTCTGTATCTGGTTTCGTCTCTCTCAGCAAAGTCCCCGCCACTGCAATAGTCTTCGGCAGCCGCCCAAGTCGTAGCCAGCTTGCCGGAAGGATAAGTCTTGCCGAGAAGTATGTCGGCAAGAGCACTGCCTGTTTCTACTCCGAGCTGCGA
>JBGUIG010000076.1:0-5719 GCA_045112795.1 Anaerovoracaceae bacterium
TAAAATCCTTCCAAAAAAAGGAAGGTTTTAAACATTTAGTCAATGTGGCAACCGATTATCATTATGCAGCAAGCACTTTAGACCCTAGCTGTAAAAACGGGAGCGTGTCACGCCCCCGTCACTGTCAATCAAGGTAAAGGTTATTCTAACTCTGTTTCCCTGTGTTTTTTGGGTACAACCGGGGTCCTTGGATGCTCCTTCGTTTCTTTCTTTAACTCCGCAAGTTTGCCAATAACACTTTCCCTGGTCTTTTCTTCAACTTCCTTACGCTTGTGCATATCCCACCACTCTTTAAACTTCCGCCATGCTCCGGCGACAAGTTTTCCGATTGGTGTTTTCGGTTCTTTCAGAAATGCGTACCTCATGAATTCTTTCTGAGCTTCCGTTTCAACCATCGTCTGAATTGTTTCCTCGGTCTGCTTATTCAGTTCCTCCAAAACGGTTTCCTTAACCTCAACGGCATTCGTAGTTGCCATATACTGTTCGTTCAATGATTCAAGCGCCTCGGCTTTTTTTCTTACAAAGAACTCTTTGGACCAATCGCTGTTCCGTCCCTTTTCGATTTCCTTAAGATCCTCTCCCTCGAAGATCTCGGGATGTTCGTTCATTTCCTGTTCGGCGTACTTATGCATTTTGTCTTGGAGTTCTGTAAGTGATTCCTGCGTGAAGACTCTTGTCTTTGCTGCCTGTTTCTGCATACCGCGCTTGTATCCCCGCCCTATCGGAAGTCCAATCACATGAGCATGGGGTGAATGCTCATCCAGGTGGACTACCGCAGATACAATCCGGAAGTCCGGTACAAGTTCCTGAAGATGCTTCAGCTGGTCTTCGAAGATCGGAAGCATCTGCTTCTTCATCTCCAGTGACTTGTCATGCCAGAACTCTGCATCTCCAAGCTGGATGACAAGCTCAGCTGCCACATCGTTCTTTCCACTTTCGGAAACGTATTTCAGATAATCATCAATCTGTCGATCTGCCCGCTTGCCTTTGTTATATTCTTCAAGGCAAGCGTCAAATTCTTGATGATATGCTTCTTTCAGATCATCAAGAATATTATCTCCGCCGATAAGTACGTAAATATTGTCCCGACAATATTCCGGACTTTCATACTGGCGGAGATTATGCTTGCTCGCAGCCGCCACTTTTTTCGTGGTGGTAAGAGCATGCTTCTTGTTGGATAAATGTAATGAATACGAGATCATATTTCTCCTTTCATGATCGAGTGTGAATTACATGTGAGACAACAAGAACGCCTCGCAGAGCCCTCGGAGAGCCCCCGGATAATGATGCGTAGTGTCATTATCCATAGGGGGTTATCGATTATGTCCGTGGTGCAGCGCGCCACATAATCGGTAAGCCGCCTTCGGCGGGAAATTCTGTTGTCAAGGTTCTTATAACGACCCAGTCGCACCGGATCGTATTCTATTAACAAAGGAAAAGTTACCATCTGAAATCCGGATGTATTCCTACCCGGTCAAGATATTCCTGTCTTGACTTTTCCCTTTCTTCTTCTGTAGGTGCTGTTTTCGATTTTGAATAAATGTCATGATTCACCATTGTGTTAAGTTTTGCTTCAAGGCCTTTTTCGATTTCTTCCTTTTCTTCAAATTTATCCAAAAGGTGATAGCTCAAAAGTTTAAAAAACAGCTCCCGCGTTATCTGTACATATTTCATAAATCGCTCCTTTCAACCAAGTCCGCAACAACGCAAAGTCTTAATAATTTTGCAACCTTGCATCCTTCAAGTCCGCAATTTCTTACTCCTTGCATTGTTGCGTTCTTCCTTTTATTCCGAATCTTCCCTGAGAACCCAATACCAGACATCGTTCATCTTTTTGGCTTTTATTCCAAGCTCATGTTTGGCATTTTCCAATGTTCTCTTTGAAATATTTTCTTCTCTGGCGGCTTCTTCGATTTCTTTACTTGGAATCATCCTGTGATTCTCTGCCATTTCTTTCAACAGGGCCGTGGCAAGGTCCTGTTTATTCACTTTAGGGGCAATACCTCCAAGCACTTCATCCGCCGTAATCTCATAATCTCCGATCCACCTGAAGCCGTCTTCTGAAAGTTCAAAAGCTTTCGAATGACCAAAGGCCGCGAGATTATTCTTAATCTGAACCATTGCTCTTTTGTCCGGTTCTCCTTCGATCCTTCCGACCAGAAGAACACTTCTTGCGACAGCATAGAAGTCTATCGATCCTATTCCTCTGTAAGCTGCCTTTGTACCACCGGCTTTGTTCATGTGACCAATAAGGACGATAGCGCATTTATATTTTTCTGCTAACGCTCCAAGCCGTTTAGTCATATCTCTTGCTTCATTTGCCCGATTCATATCCATCCCGCCACCAAGATATGCCTGTATAGGATCAAGGATCAGAAGCTTTGCATTGGTCGCTTTCAACGCTTCTTCGATTCTCTCATCTGCCATGGATAATGATTTGTCGCTTTCGTCAATCACCATTATCCTTGTGCAATCCGCTCCGGCACTTTCGAGCCTCGGCTTAACCGTGTCGGCAAGTCCGTCCTCAGCAGTCTGATAAATTACATTGACGGGCTCACTGCAATTCATTCCTTCATCCAGCGTTTCGCACTTCGTCAGTTTCGACGCAAGGTTCAATACCATCGTTGTCTTACCATCCCCGGGATCTCCCTGGATAATGGTAAGTTTTCCGTAAGGGATGAACGGATACCAGAGCCAGGACACTTCCTCGGCCTCGATTTCCGACATCTGAATCAGTTTTAATTCTGTCTTGTTTTCTTCCATTTACATTTTTCCTCCGTTTTCATATTTTTGTGTTGAATGTAAGCGGAAGCCTTGTTATACTTTGAATTAAGTAAATTTGTATAAGAAAGCTTCGGCTTTTTAGGAAAAGTCCTCTGTTCCAGCAGAGGACTTTTTCGTTTACCTCCAGTCGTCTTCATGCTGCATTCCTTCCATGATGGTTGCTATTTGTCTGATAAGTACAATCAGGTCAGGATCCACTGATGAACCGGCCTCAATCCTAGAAAGCTCATTCAGAACTTTTTTCAGTTCGTCCTTAAGTGCCTTATACACTTTCGGATTCCCCTGAACAGTTATTGTTTTGTTCATCAAGCGACTAATAATGTAATCCTGCTTCGTGTGACCTGAGAGGCGAACTTCCGCTTCAATCAGTGCATCTTCCTCCGGTGAAACCCTAAACGCCACTATCTTGTTTCTAAAGCGTCCCCTCTGATCCAAATTCTTTGCTGACATCCTTATGCCTCCTTTTCTGTATCATTGCTAAATCTTTCATTATCAAGGAAATCTGCCATCTCATCCTGTTTTGTAGGAAACAGATGTGCATATCGGTACGTAATCCTTTCTGTTTCATGCCCTACACGATTTCCAATCTCCAGTGCTGTAAATCCCTTATTGATTAGAAATGATACATGGCTGTGCCGTAAATCATGAATTCGGATAACCTTTACTCCTGCGGCTTTGCAACCTCTTTCCATTTCTGTAGAGAGAACATGTTTGGATAATGACTGAAATATCCTGTCACCGGGCTTGATATCGTAAAACATCTTCAGGCAGTCCTTCATTTCCTCACAAAGGAACTTTGGAAGTTTTATAACCCTGTTGCTCTTCTTGGTCTTAGGCGTCGTTACAACATCCTCTCCGTGCATCCTCTGATAAGACTTATTGATCCTAAGCGTTGACTTTTCGAAATCAAAATCAGCCGGGGTAAGTGCAAGCAGCTCTCCTTCACGTATCCCGCACCAGTACAAGATTTCAAATGCATAATAGGAAATCGGCCTGTCCATGATTGCCTCGGCAAAAGCAAGATATTCTTCTTTAGTCCAAAATGACATTTCCTTTATATCTTCCTGCCCCATACAGCCCGCATTTCTCGCCGGATTAACGCTCAAGTGATAATACTTAGCCGCATGGTTGAAAAGCGCGCTCAGTTCCGCATGTATCGTTTTCAGATAACATGGTGAAAAAGTTTCTCCGTTAGCTTTAGTCAAACGCATCATTTCGTTCTGCCAGTCAATCACGTCCTTTGCGGTTATTTCAGAAAGCTTACGTTTTCCAAGATAAGGAAGAATCTTTTTTTCATATATGACCTGCTTTGTCATCCATGTGTTTTCCTTAAGTCTCGGTCTAACGTCCTTTTCGTAGAGTTCATAGAAAGCTTCCAACGTCATATCGATATCCGATGCCTGCTGAAGCTTAAACTGAGCTTCCCACTCAACCGCCTCTTTCCTTGTTAAAAAACCCCTCTGACATTTCTGCTTATTTGTCCCGGTCCAGTCCTTGTAGCGGATCATCGCATACCAGGTACCGTTCTTTTCGTTCTTATATACCGGCATCAAACATTCCTCCTTTCATAATCCTTTGTCTGATAGAAGTGTTCATAGAAGAATTTGGTATCGATTCTTCCCTGAATCGTCTGAAATCCCATTTCCTGCATTTCTTTGTTAAGCTTTCTTATCAGCTTATAGGCGTAACTTTCAGAAACGCCGAGGATTTCCATAACATCTGCTACTCTCAAAAACATTTTTTCCATACATTTCTTTCCTTTCGTTGGTTTCTCTTGTTGATACTTCATTTGCCGCTTCCCTTTGACACTTTCCTGACGGGTAACCTCTGGGTTCGTTAGCCTTATAGACTGTTTTGGACTGCGCCGTTTTCGCTCCCTCCATACGCTCGCTTTCGGTCTTCGCATACTTTTCCGGAGTCATATCTGTGTCTCAGACGATCATTTAGTTGTCACTTAACATATTTGTTTAAGTTCACGCTTATAATACTAAACATATTTGTTAAAGTCAAGTGTGTAATTAAACTTTTTTGTTTAATTCCTCTTGATTGTCCTAAACAAATATGTTAAGATAGTCCCATCAAGCGAAAGGAGCCCTCACTATGGCAATAGGAGAACGAATCCATTTCTTCCGTAGTAAACGCGGAATGACACAAAAATATGTAGGTGCACAGATCGGCTTTGATGAAAAATCTGCCGATGTCCGTATGGCTCAATATGAGAGTGAAAATCGTGTTCCAAAGGATAACCTTGTTCAGGCAATGGCAGAGCTTTTTGAGGTTAAACCTGATGCCCTGAAGGTTCCCGATATCGACTCTTTCACAGGGCTTATCCATACTCTCTTCGCTATTGAAGATCGCTACGGTCTCAAGATTGAAAAAGCAGAAGACGGACAACCTCAGCTTTATCTTGATTTAAGGAATCATCCGGGAAGCATGCAGCTTTTTGACATGCTTATGGACTGGATGGATAAATCCGAAGCACTTAGATCCGGTCAGATCACCCAGGATGAATATGACGCTTGGAAATATCACTATCCAACACCCGATCAGACAACTCATTCGCACTTCGCAACTGTTCCACCCCAGGAATAGTTTGAGCAAATCTTATCCGAATGGTTTCAACCGGCTAACATAAAGACAAAAAGAAAAGGCCTTGCTAAGCTATTCATTAGCTTAACAAGACCTTTTTAAGTCTCTGCTGAAACCTCACCTGCTAACCTTTTGCATTACTCATAAATAATGCTCATTTATCAAGTGTTATCATTTTGTTATCAAATCACTTTTCAAAATCCTTAGAACCCGCATAAATACTGCATTCTTCAGACTTCGTTAATTATTCCAGTTCGATCGTCCCCGGCGGCTTGCTTGTCAGATCATAGAGTACCCGGTTTACGCCTTCCACTTCGTTTATAATCCGGTTCATGCAGATCTGAAG
>JBGUIG010000077.1:0-7246 GCA_045112795.1 Anaerovoracaceae bacterium
TGGAGAGGTGGTTAGTATATGGCAAAAAAACTGACACACGATGAGAAGATCTTTAAGCTGACAAAGATCATCACTGACCGCAAGGAAATTCTCCTCGGACTTGAGAAGCCGTCCAAGGATTCTCCTGAATATTGGGGATTCGACTGCGGCTATCAGTATATTACCAGGAGATACGGAAAAGATATCGCTGAGGACTGTCTTGATCTGGCACTGAAGATGGGTAAGCGTAAGCCTAGATTCTATGCTGAACTCAAGAAGATGAGCGGATGGGATGATGCCCACCTGGATAAGGTCCTCGAAGCAATCTGCCAGTTCGGACTGGTAGAGTTCAACAATGAGAATGAAGACGGCAAGAATCCTAACCACGAAAGACGCTGGATCCTTGACCAGTTCGTACCGGGAAGTGCTGAGATCATGGTAATGAGAGACCAGATCTCGCCTGAGACACCTGAAATCGCTGACTTCTTTGAGCGTATGACATATCTGCCGCTCGCAGGAATCACTCAGATGGTTGCACCTGGCGGTTCCGGTATCGGAATGCACGTAATCCCTGTAGAGAAAGCTATCCCTGCAGAGAGTGAGTCCCTCGATATCGAGCACATCTCATACTGGCTCAAGAAGTATGAAGGACAGATCGGTCTTGGTATCTGCTCCTGCCGTAAGCAGCAGACAATCAGAGGCGAGGGTTCCGGAGATATCATGCAGTACTGGTGCATGGGACTCGGTGATTTCGCTGATTACTGCCGTGATACAGGAATGGGCTATGACATTACTTATGAAGAAGCAATGGAAGTCCTCGAAAAGGCAGAAGAAAAAGGCTATGTACATCAGGTTACTAACATCGACGGCAAGAACAAGATCTTTGCTATCTGCAACTGCGCAGTAGGTGTCTGCAACGCTCTTCGTACATCCCAGCTCTTCAACACACCAAACCTGTCCGCTTCTCCATACCGTTCAGAGGTTGACCCTGAGAAGTGCGTAGCATGCGGCAAGTGCGTTGAAGTATGCCCTGCAGGTGCAGTCAGACTCGGACAGAAGCTTTGCTCCAAGAGCGGCCCGATCGAGTATCCTAAGCAGGAACTGCCTACAAACAACGTATGGCCTGAAGACAAGTGGAACTGGAACTACAAGAATGAGAACGGTGTCATTCAGACATGGCCTACAGGTACAGCACCTTGTAAGTCTGCATGCCCGCTTCACATCGCTATCCAGGGCTACATTGACATGGCAAGCAGAGGTGAATACAGACAGGCTCTCGAGCTGATCAAGAGAGACAACCCGTTCCCTGCAGTATGCGGAGCTATCTGCCACAAGTACTGCGAGCTCGAGTGTACAAGAGGATCGGTTGATGAAGCACTTGCTATCGATGATATCAAGGCATTCATCGCAGCTAAGGACCTTGAGGATGAGCACAAGTACATCCCACCAATGGTATCCACAACAAGAGAACACTTCGACCAGAAGATCGGTATTATCGGATCCGGCCCTGCAGGACTTTCCTGCGCTTACTTCCTCGCAATCGAGGGATACAGCCCAGTCGTATTCGAGAAGCAGGAGATGCCTGGCGGAATGATGACCCTCGGTATTCCAAACTTCAGACTTGACAAGAAGGTTGTTAACGCTGAGATCGAAATCCTCAAAGAAATGGGCGTTGAGATCAGATGCGGCGTAGAAGTTGGCAAGGACGTTACATTCCAGTCACTCCGTGAAGAAGGGTTCAAGGGCTTCTTCGTAGGAACAGGACTTCAGAGCTGCGGCAAGCTGGGAATCCCTGGCGATGACGCAGAAGGAGTTCTCGGTGGTGTTGACTATGTTAAGAGCGTAACTCTTGGCAAAGCTAAGAAGCTCTCCGGCGATGTAGTAGTCATCGGCGGCGGAAACATCGGCGCTGACGTTGCAAGAACAGCAATCAGACAGGGCGCTAAGAGCGTACATCTGTACTGCCTCGAGTCATATGATGAGATGCCTATGGGTGCTGAGGATCAGGAATTCCTCAAGAACGAAGGCATAGTTATCCATGATGGATGGGGACAGACAGAAGTTGTTACCAAGAGCGGCAAGGTTGCAGGAATCAAGTTCAGAAAGTGCACAAGCGTCAAGAACGCAGAGGGCAGATTCGATCCTAAGTTCGACGACAACGAGACAACCGAGCAGGCTTGCTCAACAGTTCTCTTCAGCATCGGTCAGAAGCCTGATTACGGTAAACTGTTCGAAGGAACCAAGGTTGAACTCAGCCCAAGAGGCATGATCGTTGCAGACCCTGTAACACTGCAGACTGCTGAGCCTGATATCTTTGCAGGCGGCGACTCCGTAAGCGGACAGAAGTTCGTAGTAGATGCTCTGGCTATGGGCCGTGAGGGCGCTGTATCACTCCACAGATTCGTCAACGAAGGACAGCACCTGATGATCCACAGAAATACACGTCAGTTCGCAATGCTCGACAAGGAAGATATCGTCATTCCACCGGCTGACTTCAAGAAACCTCCTCGCCAGATCAGAGAGATCGACGAGAGCAAGAAGCTCACAATGGATTACGAAATCAAGCAGTTCAGCGAAGAGCAGATCAAGAAGGAAGCAGAGAGATGCCTCAAGTGCGGACGCAGCGTAGTCGACACCAACAAGTGCATCGGCTGCGGAATGTGCACAGTACAGTGCAAGTTCGATGCTATCCATCTGTTCCGTCTGCCTGACGGAGACAAGTACTCCAACATGATTCCTGCTGAGCAGAAGTTTGTTGGCATTGGTAAGTACATGCCAAGCCGTGTAGCAGGCATCATCAAGAAGAAAGTTGCTGGCAAGTAATAAGGTTAAGTATTTATGCATGAACTAGGACTTGTAAATTATGTAGTTGAACAGGTAAGCAAGATCGCCGAGGAACAGAACGTCAAGAAGATCCGTTCCGTAACACTTCAGTTTGGCGAGGTATCCGGCATAGTAACGTCATATCTGCACGATTACTGGCTCTGGTATACCAAGAAGTTCCCGCTTTTCGAAGGATCTGAGCTCAAGACAGAAGAGATTCCTGCCGTCACATGGTGTGATGACTGCAAGATCACTTACTCAACCGTAAAATACGGCAAGATTTGTCCTCATTGCGGAAGCGGCCACACATGGCTTCTCCGCGGCAATGAGATGATGATCAAGGAGGTTGAGGTCGAAGACGCGGATTCTCCGGATGAATCAGGCGGCGGATTGGAAGCTTCTGGCGAGTACAAGCCTCAGTGATAATTGCTTTGAAATAGGAGGTTCAAATGACCAATCAGGAAATGAGAAACATCAAGGAGTCACTCGGCGTTGAGATGTTCAAGATGAACTACAAAGCCGGTATCAGACTCCCTCGCCTTGAAGCATTCTTTGCAGGCGACGACAGTGCTCTCGATGCCAAGGAAAAAGAGAGACTTGAGAAAGTTCTCGAAGCCGAAGTTAAGAAGAACAAATAGTAATTTCATACAATTTGGCAATAAGGAGATTATTAATGAAAGAATATACCAAGGAAGAACAGCTCCGCATTTTCAGTGGAATTTCAGCTGATGGCACATTCAACAAGGAAACAGAAGAGGCTGTACTTGCTGTAATCGCTGAGGGCAAAGCTGAAGAGCTTATGATCGGCGAAGTTAAGAGACAGCTCAGAAGCAAGCTGAATGGCGAGCAGGGTAAGGCTGTTGCTGAAGTTGTTGCTAAGCTCTGGTAGTGTACCCCGGCTAGTTGACTTCAGTAACTGATAAACACAGGAGGTACAGGTTTGAAAGACCTTAAACATTTGATTTACTTCGAAGACCTGCTTCAGGAGGCAAACAATGACCTCATCAGACAGGCTCAGAAGGAAGGGAAGAAGTGCATAGGATACATGTGCGAAAACGTACCGGAACCACTTCTCAATCTGCCGGGGTGTTTTTCATCAAGACTCCGTGCACCAAGGACTGGATCAATCGACGTAGGAACTTATTATCTGACAAGTTTCCTGTGTGAATATTCAAGAGCTATCCTCGAGAGAGCTCTTGAGGGGGGATTTAATTATCTTGATGCAATGATTACTCCGGACGGCTGCACCATGCTCAACAGATGCGTTGAGAACATGGAGCTTCTCAATGCTGCCGGTAAGGACAAAGAAGGATTCTTCTTCGATTACATGGAGATTCCGATGAAGGCCGACTACAATGGCCTTGACCTCTATGTGCTGCAGTGCAAGAATCACATTCTTAAGCCGCTTGCAGAGAACTACGGTATCGATGTAAGTGATGCTGCTATTCGTAAAGCTGTTGCTGAGCATAACCATGTATGCGAACTCATAAGAGCTATCGGAGATTTCCGTAAGCTTGACAACCCGACAATCACAGGTTACGAGTTCAACGTACTCTGTCTCGCTTCTTACGTAGCTCCTAAGTATCTCATTATAGACAAACTCGAAGAGACACTTGAAGAGCTCAAGACCAGAGAACCGGATCCGAATCCATGGTTTAAGGCCAGAGTACTGGTAGTAGGATCTGAAGTAGATGACACAGACTTCATCAAGCTCGTTGAGGACAGCGGCGCATTTGTATGCGCTGACAGATTCTGCTACGGATCACTTCCTGGCAGAGATCCTATCGAACTCAACGATGAAGAGGATGCTCTGACTCAGATCTCCAGACAGTATATGTACAGAGGCGAGTGCCCTCGCTACATGAACACTCAGAAAATGGATGGAAGACGTGAATACGTCGACAAGATGGCTAAGGAGTACAAGGCCGACGGTATCATCTATCAGCAGATGAAGTTCTGCGACCCGTGGGCATATGAGAAGATGATGGGATCACATATTCTCAGAAACAGATACGGTCACCCGGTACTGTCCGTTGACCGTCCATACGCTATCGGCTCCTCCGGTCAGATGCGTACCCGTGTACAGGCGTTCATGGAGAGCATCGACATCAAGAAGATCCAGAAGGAGGGCAACTAATGGCTGTTAAAAAATTCAATAAAATGGTCAACCCTGTCAAAATCAAGGGTGACACCAGATACGGCGATCTGTACAAGCCTCATGGCAAAGTAAGAAAGCGCCGTGAATGGCGCGGCGTCGGCGACACACTGTACGATTACTGGCGCTGGCTCGGCATTATGATGACTCTCGGAAAATTCGTCATGGTTCCGCGCAATGTCAAGGCTATGTTCAGATATCGCTGGATGGCTAACTATCTGGCAGTACCTATGATGGTAGACAGATTCACTCAGGGCCTGAGAGGCGAATACCTCAGAATGGCTCATGAGGAGCAGGATCTGATCATCATCGACGTAGCAAAGCTGCTTGGCAACCTGTTCCGCGGCGACCGCAGAATCGGCAACGATGAAGAGTTCTCCAAGATCAACGTGCTCGTTGACGAGAACGAGATGACAGCCGTAATGATGGGATTCCCTAATCTCAAGAGCACCAGCCGTGAAACTCCGTCAACATACGTTTCCGTACTGCTCAACCAGCATGCTGCAGAGCACTACATCGACGTAGCTCAGGAATTCGGTCTTGCCGGAGACGTTTGCCCGATGCCTGAGGCTGAGGCAGGTGTTTCCATCGACGACGATGCACCTATCCTCGGAGCCTGCGCTATTCAGTGCAACACAACATGCGACGGATCACTCCTCGGAAATGGTGTTATTTCCGAAAGACTCGAAAAGGAAGACGGAATTCCTGTATTCCAGCTTCCTGCACCTCTCCGCCACAAAGAAGCAGATGTTCAGGATTATGCAGCTGAGGAAATCAGAAGAGCGATCAAGTTTATCGAAGAGAACACCGGCCACAAGTGGGACTGGGATTACTACTTCGAATGTGCGCGCCGTGTAAACATTGCGACAAGATGCCGTAATGAATGGCTCGACATGAATAAGACTGACTATCCTCAGATCTTCGGCGGCAACCTTGCGCTTTACACTGAAACCAACTATATGGCTATCTGCGGTAAAGTTCCTGAATTCGAAAAATGCGACAAGAAGCTGATGAAGCTTGCTGAGCAGGCATATAAGAAGCGCAAAATGGCTGCTCCTGAGTACCGCCACAGAGCGATCGTATGGGGCGTTCAGTCACACTTCTATATGGACTTCCTAGTATGGCTGCTGAACTGCTGGGGAATCGTTCCTCTGACAGACATGCTCTCATGCATCAATACTGAGATGATTGCTGAGACCGATACACCTGAGAACAGAGAGCAGGCTTACTATGATATGGCAATGCTTACTGAAGAAATGATCATGCGTAACCGTACACACGGCGGCTACAAGGTTCTCCTTGATGACCTCTTCGAATTCGTTGAAGAGTTCAATGCAGACATGATCATCCTCTGGGAGCACATTACCTGCAAGGCCCTGGACGGAATGCACGGTCTTTTCGAGGACAAAGCAAGAGAACGTGGAATTCCGCTGATCTGGGTAGATCATCAGCTGTTCGACCCTCGTGTTATTTCAAGACAGGGCGTCAGAGACCAGGTCAACACCTACATGAGAACTGTCATGCAGGAAGAACCGCTTGATCCTACACTTGAGATACTCGACGACGAAAATTCATGGTAGTATAATCAGGTGACAGAGTCATCGCGTTACATGTTCGGAAATCATTCGGAATAACCGGAGGAAATAATAATGAAAAAGAAAGCACTCAAAGCACTTCTGTATCTGTTACTTACTTGCTCAGGACTGTTTGTTGTAACCTTTACAGTTTACTTCTTCAATCTTGACATGAAGCTGACTTCGATGATCGAGCCGTTCCTGCTCAAGCACTACGACAGAATCGAGAGAAATCAGCATCTCTAGACAGATTATCAGAACTGCAGAACAGCAGAAACAGACGGCACCCGTAAGGGTGCCGTTTTTGTGCCTGAAAAAAATAACAGAAAAAATGAAAAAATATTAATTCCTACCTTGACAATAGGAAATAAGGATGCTATTATAATGATGCAAGGAGTTAGAAACTTCTAACTCAGAATAACACAGGTAATACTCACCGGTTGACATTCGGCCGGCGATTACTACACCATAATACTTTCATCCCTCTTACAATATCTACAGCAAAAGGCGCCGGACAACCCGGCGCCTTTTGTTTGTGCGCTTCCGCCTGATGCTAACAACCGGCTATGCCGGTTTTGAACGTTTCAGATGCTGCAGGACATACATCCGCACATCCGTACACCCATACACCCGTTCGCCCGCTCACCCGTTCACGGACAGCAAGAACAAAAGAATACGCAGGCAATAGAAAAGCGCCTTTAGGCGCCGCCTGAGA
>JBGUIG010000078.1:0-24431 GCA_045112795.1 Anaerovoracaceae bacterium
GATGCTGTCGTTTGGAGCGAGCTTCATACATCGTCTGAATATCCTTCTCATTGGGACTGACGACCAACACGTTTTGTCCTATAACTCTATTCAAATCCGGATGCTATTCAGTTCCGGATTTTTTGTTTTGTCCGAAGGATCAGGTGCTAGATGATTGGAATCTTGATCTTGAGGTCGGACATCGGGTATGCGGAGCAGGCATGGAACCAACCGAGTTCTTTGTCCATGGCGCGGCGGCCGTCGCTGATAGGGGATACGAAGATGTCGCCCTTCAGCAGCTGGGATCTGCAGTATCCGCACTCGCCACCCCGGCAGTGGGTATCGATCGGAATGCCGGCCCTCTCAAGAGCGACGGCCACAGGCTCGTCTGCGCGAGCCTGGATCACGTCCTCGTGAACGCCGCGCATTACTGAGATCCTGTATTCCCTGCCGACCTCGTCCATCGGGAATCCCGGGATCAGCTTGACGCCCGGCTGGGCAGCAGCATCATGTCTGAATCTCCTGAGAGGAATATTCATTTCCTTCATGATCTTCTCAACCAGGAAGTACATTACCGGAGGGCCGCAGAAGAAGTATGAAGGGCCCTGAGACGGGTCAGTATCCTTGGTAAGGCCTGCATACTTGGCAGCATACTTCTCGATGATCTCGCGGGTTACAAAGCCCTTCTCGCCGTCCCAGTCATCATCGTCGGACATTACATGAACGACATGAATCTTGTCAGGGCAGGCCTTCTCAGCAGCGGCAAGCTCCTCGCCGCATACAATATCAGTGTGATTTACCGAGCCATACAGGATGGTCAGGTCAATATCCAGCTTGCCGTGAGCAATCTCCTTGGCCATTGAGGCAAAAGGCGTGATTCCGGATCCGCCTGCGATGCCGATGATGTGATCGGAATCACGAAGAGGTTCATATAGGAACTGTCCGAAAGGCAGAGCGGCAGTGATCTTGCTGCCGACCTTGACGTTCTCGAGGAACCAGTCAGGTACCAGGTAAGGCACGTTGCTGCGGATGGTGATCTCGAAATACGGGTCAGCCTGTCTTGCTTCGTATGGAGCTGAAGAGATCGAGTAAGCTCTTGTCAGAACGCTTTCGCCGATCTTCAGGTAGAAGTTAGCGTACTGGCCGCTCTGGAATACAGGCACATGTCCGTTGACCGGGCTGAATCTGTAAGTCTTGGCGGTAGGGGATGCGTCCCTGATTTCGGTTACTGTAAACTCCTGCTTGCCAGGGTGGAGTGCATCAGCGAGCTCCCTGATCGGGTCCTTAGGATCCGGTGTGGTGGAGCCGTTAGCAATCAGTTCCTGGCGCATTTTGGTGACGCGGGAAGCGCCGCCGACATCTTTAAGAAATCCTTTTACTTTCATTTGGCGCCTCCTTTCTACGCTTTCTGCTTGCCAGTCTTAGAAGCCAGCTCAGCAGCCTTATCAGCAAGCTTAGAGCCCTTCGAGCTGCCATTTCCGGCGCCCTTCGCAGCTACTGCATCAATTACAGCCTTGGCGGCGGCGCGGCCGTTGGTAACGGCCGGTCCCATGCCGTTTCCGCTGATGGCATGGGCTCCCGCGAACTCGAGTCCCTCGATAAAGTGATCGTCTTCCTTCATCTGCAGACGTGCGATCGCGTGGTCGTCAATGCTGTGGGAATATCCGTAAATACTGCCTTTCCACGCGCCAACATAGTGGGCGACGGTGACAGGTGTCGAGACCTCGATCTCGACTATATGATCGTGCAGATTGACTCCGCTGACTCTCTCATATTCATCGATCATCTGCTTAGCCATTTTGCGCTTGAAATCGTAGTAATCCTCTTCCTTCAGATCGAGGAAGCCCTGTACGAGTGGCAGGTTGGTGATCGAGAACTGGCACATACCTTCCGGTGTAGCGTCAGGGTTCGCAAGATCGAGACAAATCGATGTCAGGTATTTGTACGGACCTGTCGTTTTGCCCTGCTCCCAGATCTTGTCTGTATCCATGGTCTCGCCTGCGGAGAAGATGTTGTAATCTTTGATTCCGAGGTTCTCCGGTGTGTCGTCGAGGACCATCATTACAGAGGCGGTTGTTACTGACAATCTGCGGCCGTTGACCATCTTGATGGCACCTTCCGGCACCTCGGAAAGCGGCTCGATCATCTGTGTGTACACTTTGTTCGGGTAAGCGCCGCTGATGACATAATCGCAATTGATAGTGTCGCCGCGCTTTGTACGAACACCTGTAACTTTGCCGTCCTTGACGAGGATCTTCTCAACTTCCTGGCAGAACTCGATCTGAGCGCCGTTCTCCTCGGCTTTGGCCTGGAGCTTCATGCTCATCTCGTGGGAGTACTTCTTAGGGACATAGCTGCCGCCGCGGAAGTAGTCTGCCATCAGGAAAGCGTAGATTGTGAAAGGCAAAGTGCTCATCGGGTTGCCGACGTAGATCCAGTAAGGTGTGAGGATGTCGACTATCTTGTCAGGGAATCCGAATGTGTCGATGACTTCGGTTGCTGTGTAGCCTGCTGTCTTGACGAAATCTGGGTGCTTTATCAGCATTGCCGGTTTGCTCATCGGTGTTACCGAGAGGGTGTTCATCGAATCGTAGACTCTGTTGCAGAGCTGCATGAAATCGAGCACCTTAGGACCCCAGCCTGGGTACTGCGCGTCGATTTCGTTAGCCATTCTCTCGAATCCTGAGTGGAGTGTGATGTCGATGTTCTTGGCAGGCTCGACGAATCTGTAAGCTTCAGGAACCTTGAGCCAGTCGATATCCACACCGCATTCGTCGAAGAAAGTGCCGACTTTGAGTCTGTCGTGCTTGTCTCCGATACTCATCATCTCGTGGAGGGTAGCTTCAATCTCGATGCCGTTGCGGACATAGCTTGTTGCCAGACCGCCCGGGAGATTGTGCTTCTCCAGAATGAGGATGTCGTTAATGCCTTTCTGCTGCAGCTGAAGGGCAGCCGAGAGGCCGGCCAAAGCTCCGCCGATGATAACGACATCATAGTGGTCTTTGTAGAATTTCATATTATGTTATTTCCTCTTACATTGCTGAGCAGCCGGGAAGCTGCTTTGAGTTTATTTCGATTCATAAATAGAGCAGCGCCGTGTCGCATGGCACGGAGGCTCACCGGCTGCGTCTCCGGTGCGAGGCGAGAGCCGTACTCCGAGCCAGGCGATTGTTACGCTGCTCTGTATTTTAAATTAGAAAAATCTCTCTACCAGCTCGCGGCTGTATTCTGCAGTCTCATCCATGTCGCCGAATGCCATGATCTCGCCTGCATAGTAAGTGTCATACTTACCCTGCATTGCTTCAACCTTGTCATACCATCCGTCAGCGTAGTCAGCGCTGAATACATGTGGGAAGTAGTATACAGACCACTCATTGATAACCTCAGATGCAGGGTTGCCCATTGTCTTGAGGTCGTCCTGAACCTGCTGTCTTACCTTCTCATAAGGGATCTCGTTGGTATTTCTGTGCTTACGCAGTGCATAAGTAGTGATAACCTGATCTACTGTCTCTTTCCATCTTCTGTAGTAAACCATCAGGTGGCCGAGTCTCTCAGGAACCATGTTGTCGAATACGTAGTAGGAGATCTCAGGGTGATCTTCAGGCTTGGTCAGAACTGCCTGTACATCGTATCTCTCATAGTCGATCTTCTTGAAGAGAGCCATCTCGTCATCTCTTACATCGAAGTACTCAACCATGCCCTGCATGCCGTCTGTACGCTTGCCAGGGATGTAGAGAGGAGCAGTAACGATGATCTTGTCATACTCTTCAACTTTGCCGTTAACTGTTACGTAAACCTTGCCGTCCTTACGCTCAACCTTGTCGATCTTGCTGTTCAGTCTTGCAGGGTTCTTGAGCTTGTTGTTCAGGCATTCCCAGATGTACTGAGTACCCTGTTCCCATGTCCAGAGGTTGACCTTAACAAAGTTCATTGTTGTCTGGAAATCGAGGTACTTGAGAACGTAAGCTGCAGGAATCTCGTCGAAATATCCATAGCCGAATGCTGTGAAAGGTCCGATCCATACGTCCTGTGTGAGCTCAACTTTGTTCAGCTTGCACCAGTCTTTGAAAGGCATAGCGAGGTCCTTGAGGTTAGGGTTAACTCCGCTGACAGGTTCTCTTTCAGGTGTAACAGCGAATCCTTCGTAACGTCCCTCAGCAACGCCGCGGTGACCATTGATGTCATAGCCCTTGTACTTGGTCTCGAGAATTTCGCCGAGCTCCTTGAGCTGCTTCTTCATCTTGAGAAGTCTAGGAATCTTGAGGATGTTCTTCTTAGGTTCGAACGGCTCGATAACTTTACCGTTCTTGTCCTTGTAGTTACGGTTCAGCTGCGGACCGTCATGTGTAATTCCGCAGAACTCTTCAACATCGTGTACAGCGTAGTATGAAGGAACACCCATGATAGCGCCCATCTCATAACGCTTTCCATTGTAATGCGGGGACCAGCACTTGCCGCCGACACGGTCAAGTCTCTCGAGAATTGTGTAGTTCTCGTAACCCTTCTGCTCGAGATACATACCAGCAGACAGACCGGCAGGGCCGCCGCCTACGATGCAGATTTTCATATTCTTGTCAGCCATCTTTTTGCCTCCTTGAATTATTTCAATATAACTGTAAAGACGGGCTCCGCTTTCGTTCGGAAACCGTCAGATAGAACCTCCTGAATTTTGCAAAAAACTTGTCAATCCCTCAAAAACAGGTGGTTAACCTTTGTAATTTATTATATGATTATGACAACAATTTATCAAGAAAATGAGAGCAATTACAGGCCTTTAATTTACCTTATGGTAAGGAAATAATCATGTAGAGACCGTAAGGTATAGATAAAGCAAATGGCTCATGCAAAGCGCAGGTGCTGCAGGTGCGGAACGTGGCGAATATGCGTGCAGATGCATGCAAAAATCAAGTGCTAAGAGTGGCGAAAATGCGCACTGCAACATGCAATAATCAGGTGCGGAACGTGGCGAATATGCGCGAAATTGCACGATAAAATCAATTGTGCAGCGGTTTTGCACGACTTTTCACGATAGTAAATTACGTAAGTGGCGGATATGTGCTCACTATCACGAAAAAAGCAGCTAATTACTTGTTGCGCTTGCGGTATAATAAAGTATATCGGAAATAGAAAACAGAGAAATATAGAAATATAGAAATATAGAAATATAGAAATAGTTAAATAGTTAAATAGATAAACGGATTAATAGATTAATAGATAAACGGATTAATAGATTAATAGATAAATAGATAAATAAACTATAGATGCGGAGTATAACCGAAGGAACGGAGTAAATCCGGACCGGCGAGGGAGAGGGAGCAAGCCATGACTAAATACAACTCATTTATAGAACTTACAGAGGCTTTTGCCACTAGAAACAAAACGGCTATTGTTTATTCAAACGAAGACGGCAGCATTGGCAGCGTCAGCTATGCTGAACTGGCTGACAGGATCAAAAAACGTGCTGCAGAGGTGAGCGAAAAAGGCATCGGAACAGACTATGTTTATGCGACACCTGAACTGGATTCTGTTGTGGAGATATTCGCTGCGGTTTATGCTAGGAGATGCATCATAATGGCGGATCCTATGATGCCTGAAAAAGTGCTTCAGGAAGCGGCTGTCGGCGCTAACAAATACATCTGCGAGGTAACCGAACAGAAAGGCGACGGAGAGATGCTCTTCTTCACATCCGGCACCACCAGCAGAAGCAAAGTGGTCAGACTGACATCAAGGTCACTCTGCTGCAGCGCATGGAGCGGGCAATGCATGCTGGCATGCGGCGAGGATGACACGATCCTGTGTGTACTGCCGCTTTCACATGTATTCGGATTCGTGTGCGGCCTGCTGTGGGGACTGGCATACGGAGCAACAATCGCTTTATGTGGTGACGTGAGAGACATTTTCACGGCGCCGATGAAATACAAGCCAACAATTATTCCTGCAGTGCCTTCGATCATCGAGGCGATGATCAAGTACAACGTTCTCAATCCTGAACTTAGAGTCGTACTGATCGGCGCCGCACCTTGCACTCTGGAAAACGCAGAAATCCTGAGAGAACGCGGGGTAAGCACCTATTTCGGCTATGGACTGACTGAAACATCCAGCGGCATCGCCATAACCCAGGATCTTGATGAACCTGAAGCTTTGTACCCTTGCCCTGGAGCAGATTTCCGAATCGAGCCTGACGGCGAGATATCCGTTGCGACCCCTTGCATGATGAAAGGATACCTCAACAACCCGGATACCTACGAGGGCTACAGATTCTATACCGGAGACCTCGGCTCATTTGACGAGAAAGGCAGACTCCATCTGCAGGGCCGCAAGAAGGATGTGCTGATTATGGCGGACGGAACCAAGATTTACTGTCCTGAGTATGAGCACGATCTGGCGGAAATGAGCGGTGAGGAAGATATCGCTCTGGTTGAGCAGGACGGCCGTGCGGTTCTGATTGCAGGAGCCGGATCGGATCTGGACAAGCTCGAAGAGGCTGTTAAGGAATACAACAAGACGATGATGAGATCCCAGCAGGTCTACAGAATCGAGGAGTTCGGAAGACCGCTGCCTCGCACAATGACCGGCAAACTCAGAAGATACGAACTGCAGATGAAATACAAGCAGTAAAAGAGCTTTGCCTGCACAACAAAAAAGGCTTTGCCTGCACAACAAAACAAAGGCTTTGCCGGCCAAACAGAACAAAACATAAAATCGCATCTTAAGTAATAGGGTAATTAAGATTAACAGGAGGAAAAGCTACAATGGCAAGTTACACACGCGATGAGATGAAGGCCAGAACAATCAAGCTGATTCACGACTTCATTCCTGAACTGCAGGATGCTGAGCTTGATGAATCGTCGACTATCAATACCGATACAAACATCGACTCGCTCAGCCTTATCATGCTTATCACCAAAGTCGAATCTACTTTTGAAGTACTCATCCCGCGCAAAGAGTGGAACAAGATCAACACACTCGGCGAGCTCCTCGACAAGGTAGAACAGTACAAGAAGAAGTAAGACAGAGACAAGGTAGAACAGTACAAGAAGTAAGACAAAGCAAAACGGAACAGCCATATGCGCTGAATTGAACTGTGCCATATGCGCTGAATTGAACTGTAAAATGAGCAAAACGGATAACCTTGTTTATGAAAAGCGAATCCTGATCAGAAGCGAGCAGGTGGATAT
This sequence comes from Anaerovoracaceae bacterium, assembly GCA_045112795.1. Classification (GTDB taxonomy): domain Bacteria; phylum Bacillota; class Clostridia; order Peptostreptococcales; family Anaerovoracaceae; genus Crickella. Next base: position 7,158 of record JBGUIG010000078.1, read on the forward strand.
GACGAGAAAGCTCCGCATGTCGGAGCTCTTCCGCCTTATGGAGGAAGCCTCAATCGCACATACTGAGGAACTCGGCTGCACCAGAGAGAAAACGCTCGACCGTGGACTTCTGTGGATCATCACCCGCCAGCAGGCCGAAATCGAAGAGATGCCTGCCTATGATGAAGAAATCATTGTAAGGAGCTGGCAGGGCGACATGATGCATGTTTTCTTCCCGCGCTTTTACGAAATAGAGCGGGCGGGCAAAGTTATTGTGCGCGGACAGGCTTTGTGGATGCTGCTTGATGAGGAAACCCGCGAGATGATCATGCCGGAGGACTACGACATATACATCCCGGGCAGACCGGGCAGCGAAGACATGATGCTGGCACCAGTAGTGATCCCGGGTTCGTTAAGGGAAGAAAAGGCGGAAATTTGCGGTTTGAGTGAGAGTTCGGCCGGTGCGGAAAATGGCGGTTTGAGTGAGAGTTCGGTCGGTCCGGAAAATGGCGGCTCGGATAAGGTGTCAGACGGTGCGGAAAATGGCGATTCGGATAAAAAGAAGACTGGCCTGATCTACGATAAGGAACTGGTTACCCGCTTCAGCCAGGTCGACATCAACGGCCACATGAACAACACCCGCTATTTCGACATACTCGATGACGCAGTCTACGAGATGCAGGCCGACACACTTGCAAAAGACTGCGGCTGTGAATCTGATAGTGAAAGTGAACCTGACAGTAAATCTGCCAATGAATTCGGCAGTGAATCTGTCGGTGAACCTGTTGGTGAAAATGGCAACTCTATCAGCGGCGGACCGGCAACTGTTGACTGGAGAACTCCGCACCTTGTCAGAGCGAATTACCTCAGCGAGCTGATTGCCGGCGAGCGCTTTGACCTGAAAGCATACAGAGATGAAAACGGAGCTTTGCTCTTCGAGGGAGCAGACGAGGACAAAGTAAAATTCCGTATTGCGCTTGAGTACTGAAAAGCATAGGGGTGGCGATTTAGCCCGCTGACCTATGTCCTTCAGACGCGATTGCGATGGTTCCGGGATTACTTCAGGAAGTAGGTTTATCCTTTTCGGTATAAGTAATCCTTTTTTTATTGTAATCAATAGTCAGATCGATTGCTTTGCCGGGTGTTAAAGCCTCCATCTCACCAACGGAACCTAATGAAGAAGTAATTACTTCATATAATCCGGGACTAATCTGGATGAAATTCTGATTTGATTTGATGTTGCCATCTAAAAGGTTGTCACTTCTTAAAAAGATAATATTCTCTATTGGTATATTTTCGGCACCTATATATTCAACATGAACATCAATATAATATTTATCCCGCTCTTCTTCTGACATAGCTGTTATGAGTTCTTCAACATTGGTTCTATAGTAATCATCTCTTTCTTCAAAATCTACATCATAGTCAATTTTGGACTTATCTAATGTCGCGTAAGTTGTATCATTACTCTCCCTATTCATAAAAACAAAAGCGCAGGCAATTGCTGTTAAGATAAATAATATCGAAGCTGCAGCCAGTAATATTTTATGTTTGCTATTCTTTATCATAATCATTCCTCCCCCAAAATCCGGAATCTGTCGTTCTTGATCATTGCTGTCAGGGCTCAGTTAATTTATGTATAGTGGCAAATTTTGTTGAGCGCTAACACATTGCTTTTCCGTTCTTATGACTATACATTACTGATATTGCACAACTAATACAAAAACCTGCATTTGTGCAGTTCAGATGCAGGATGTTCAATATTTTCGATGGGGCGCTTTAGCTTGATGCTAACTACCGGCTATGCAGGCGAAGGTAAAAATGCGGATATGCCGGTGAGGATACAATCTACAGCATTAAAAACTCGGCTATTCGGGTGAGCGTGAAAGGCATAAGCTTTCTCGAAATCTCGAAATAAGGTAATGGATTGCAGTCTTTCAATTTCAATCTAGGTTCTTTTTCTCGATTATTCAAATTTGCACCTATTTTTCTAGGTTCTTTTTTCTCAAATCGAACTTTTGACACTATTTTTAATTTACTGCCCCTGCTAATAAAGATGATCGATTTGAATACAATCTGACTCCAGCTGCATTTGACGATATATATCCCCAATTTAGCGAATAAAACGAGTACTTTTCTTCTCATATTAAGTTCATCTCAGTCAGCCTACCTGAAATGAGGCAATGGATTGCAGTCTTTCAATTTCAATCTAGGTTCTATTTCTTGATTATTCTAATTTGCACCTATTTTTCTAGGTTCTTTTTTCTCAAATCGAACTTTTGACACTATGATTCATTTGCTGCCCCCCGCTAATGAAGATAATCGATTTGAATACAATCTGACTCCAGATGTATTACCCAACGAGAAATCAATGTTTGCTATTCTGTCCATGACAAAATGCAATAATAAATGCAGAAAACCTTATTGCATCTTGCATGCTATGCGAATATAATAGGTGCTTCTGAGAGAAAAACAGCGGTGCTGCCGGAGTGAAGAGTGTGGCACATCGCTTGAGTAATAATTGAGATATTTCTTGAGTATCAGGATGTTAATGATATTCCGATATTCAAGATTAAGGTATTCAGGTTATTCTGATTTCAGGATCAAGTAATACAGGATAATCAGAATAGTCAACATTTGGGAGCACTTAAGGATATATGAGAAGCAAAACAAAATATACAATCAGTTATTCTTGCGTGCAGGCTTCATTCTGGATGAGCCTGTGCGTTTTTAGTGGTTTTGCGGCGGTGTATCTGCAGTCGCTGGGATACACGAATGCAAAGCTGGGCATCATTCTTGCCTGCGGCACTCTGCTGGGATCACTTCTGGGCCCTGAGTTGTCATCTGCTATTGACCGCAGTGCTGAGGACAGGATTACTGCTTCGACTCTGATGCCTAAGGTGATCGCAGCTGAGGCCGCAGCTACCATCGTTATGCTGCTGTTTCCGGTCAAGGGATTGGTGACTTCGGTTTCTTTTGTGGCTTTTATAGCACTGGCGACGACGATCAATTCGCTGGTTCTGAAGCTGTATACTGATGCGGTTTACTGCGGAATGGATATTGATTATGGCATCTCGAGGAGCATGGGGTCGCTTGGTTATGTGCTGACTTCGTTCGCTGTCGGGAGCCTGTGCGAAGCTATTTCCCCGAGGGCAGTGCCTGCGGCTGGCCTGGCAGTCTGCGCTTTCCAGCTGTTTTCCTTCCTGAAGTTCTCGGGTTTTCTGAAAAGAGCGCAGGCCGGCGAATCTGCAAGCCAACCGGAAGACATGAGCGCCGGACAAGCAAGTGTGGAAGAGAGTGCTGAGGCCTGCATTCCGGAATCAGAGCAGCTGAACCGGAATTCCAGCAAGAGCACAACCCCGGCCGCCGGAGCGGAGGTACACAAAACCAGCACGACAATCGCAGCCTTCCTCATCAGAAATAAAGCGTTTTGCCTGATTTTGGCCGGATCTGCGCTTATCTTTTTCTCGCACAACACGCTTTGCAATTTCTTCATTAACGTAGTTAAGAACGTTGGCGGCTCAACGAGCGACATGGGATTCCTGAACGGCCTGATGGCGCTGATTGAGATTCCGGTCATCTTCTTCTACAGCAAGCTGACACGCAATTTCAGGACATCGGCGGTCCTCAGAACCGGGCTCATTTTCTTCACTGCCAAAGCGGCTGCAATCGCACTGGCGGGATCTGTTGCCGGGATAGCAGGGGCTTTGCTCTTACAGGCTCCGTCCTTCGGACTGTACACTGGGGCAATCGTGCCTTATGTCGATGAGGTCATATCCCATGAGGATTCGGCCAAAGCACAGAGCCTGGCTTTCTCAGTCACCATGCTCGGATCGGTATTCGCGAGCACGGTCTCGGGACACCTGTTTGACGTGATGTCTGTCAGCTCGGTCATGTGGATATCCTGCGCGGTCTGTGCAGTGGGAAGTGTGCTGGCTGTCCTGGGAGTGAGAAGGACACAATAAAGAAGAGACTGGCCTTGCGGTCAGTCTCTTTCTGTATGCGGTAATTGACTATTGTATTAAGCTATCTTATTGAGTTTGCATACGCTGCGAGTCGTTATGCACTGTGAATCTTAAGCTCTCTTGTTGTCTTCGACGAATCTTCTGATCTTGAGACCTGTGGTCTTGTCGAATTCGCGCTTTCTGATGATAACATGCGCGATTTTCTTGAATCTCGGCGAATTTGAGTTGATTTTGTCAACTTCTGCGTCGATGAGGGCGGCTGCCTGCTCATCAGTGTAGCCTTCGCCAAGCTTCTTTGTGAGAGCTTCTTCGTCCAGACGGACTGTAGCGCAGATGCCGTTCCATGGGGATGACGGATCTGTGTCGCCGCCCCAGACCATGCACTCGAGGATGTATGGTGAGCTGAGGAGGTAGCCTTCGAGCTCTTCAGGGAAAACGTTTTTGCCGTTTGCGGCGATAATTACGTTCTTCTTGCGGCCGGTGATGAAGACGTAGTTATCTCTGTCGAGGTAACCGAGGTCGCCTGTGTGGAACCAGCCCTCTTCGTCGAGTACTTCTGCGGTGCGCTCAGGGTCTTTGTAGTAACCCATCATGATGACCGGGCCGCGGAAGCAGATCTCGCCGATGCCGTTCTCGTCTTTGTCTTCAATCTTGCATTCAACGAATGGCAGAAGGTGGCCGGCAGAAGCGTTTTTGATGTATTTTTTCTTGTCCGGATTCAGTGCGACTATCGGCGAACACTCAGAGAGGCCGTAGCCCTGCAGAGCGTTGATGTCGAGGTCGCAGAAGAAGTCCAGAATCTTGCCGTCTATTGCAGCTCCGCCTGAAATGATCGCGCGGAGATTGCCGCCGAAGACATCCTTGATGCTGTTTCTGATTTTCTTCGGGAAGCGGATGCGGATATGTGCTTCTTCAGTCTTCTCGAGGAGCAGCTTGAGCAGGATCTTGTCGCTGACTTTATCGTGCAGGCTGCGGAAGATTCTGTTGTAGAAGTTCTCGATGATAATTGGCACTGCCAGCATGATAGTCGGCTGTGCTTCAACGATGTCCTTGCGCAGATATTTGAGGCCGCGGCTGAACGCGATGCTCGCTCCGCTGTATACGCATGTCAGGAAAGTCGCTGTGCATTCGTACGCGTGGTGCATCGGAAGAACCGAGAAGCAAGTGTCACCCGGCTTTGCCTCGAACATTGACTGGCAGAGGACCGCATCCAGAAGCAGGTTGCGGTGGCTGAGCATAACGCCCTTGCTGACGCCTGTTGTTCCGGATGTAAAGAGGATAGCTGCGAGGTCAGTGTTGATGATGCGCGCGTCGAGGTAGCTGCGGTCGCCATTCCAGACCATTTTGCGCCCTTTTTCGCGAAGCAGCTTCCATGAGAGGAGCCCGTCCTCAACGGATTCGTCCTCGTCCATCTCGGCATTGATTACATAGCGAAGTTCAGTGTCGCCGGCTGCTTTGATGTTCTTGAACATCTCGTAGTACTTCTTGTTCATTGTGAGTACTGCGGAAAGCTCGCCTTTGATTGTCAGCTGGTGCAGCTCATCCTCGTTGAGCTCTCTGTCGAGAGGAACGACAACACCTACACCGCCGATAACAGCCAGATAGGATTCGCCCCATTCAGCTGAATTACGACCGATAACGCCGACATGCGTGCCTTTGAGCCCAAGATCGATCAGAGCTGTACCGAGAGCGTTGACGTCCTCATGAACGCGTCTGAAAGTGATTTCCTGATAAGGAAGCTTGGAGCTGTATTTCTGCTTGAAAAGCGGCAGGTCTCCGAAATTCTCAGCTGAGTAGTTGAGAGCATCCTTGATATCTGTGACAACGTGCTTGTCCTTGAAGAGGTAGCGCTTGTCCTTGGAATTCTTGAGTTCATCGAGCATCTGAGCGATTACTTCACGCTCGCGCTTCTTGATATTCTTATATTCGTAGTCTGTATATGAACGCTGTTTCTGTTCCATTATTGATGTTTTCTCCTGTCTGAATCTCCAGTGAATAGACTCTTATTATTCCCAATCTTTTAAACTATATAATTATATTGCTAAAGCCCTGAATACACAAGAAGATATTGAAAAATAGGCATCTGGTCAGTTTTGCGTGCGCACTTCGGGGTAGACCCGTGAGTGCCTTGCCGATTTGCGTGCGCGCTTAGGGTTAGATCCAAGAGTGCCTTGCCGGTTTGCGTGCGCACTTTGGAGCATATCAATGGGTGCCTTGCCGGTTTGCGTACTGGACCCGGAGTAGGCCGCAGGAATTCACATCACCTGCCGCTACTCTACTAATGATGTTCACGTTCACCCCGAAATTAAAATGAGCGCTCAAAGGGGGGTGAAATATTTCATCCATGATGTTGTAAATGAACATACCAAGGGTGAAATAGCCAACACTCTGATCTGTACGATTTGTAAATCCGGCATTCAATTGAGTGTCAGGCAAAACAACTGTGCTGTGAATTGCGGTAAAACGGGCTGTTTCTTGGACGTTTGATCCATTGCAGAGTGATTTCTTCTGTCGAATAACGTCAGTGCGCGGGAATTCCACCTAGTAAATCTGAGTATAGCTGTAAGCATTTCACCCTCGATTCTCAGGTAACGAGATGTAGGGGTGAAATATTTCATCCACACTTTGGGGGAAAGCCCTACGAGGGTGAAGCGCCCCGCGAGGGTGAAGTAGGCTACGCTATGATTTCCTGATCTTGGAGACTGATGTATGCAAAGCGCAAAGTTAAGTATTTAGTGCTTGATTTCGTATGCGGAAATGCGGAAAATTATAGGAGAAAAGGTGTTATTCTGCTGCTATTTTGTTTCTATAGTGCCTCATTCTCTGCGTAAACTACGGTAAACTACGACAGGTATACGCAAGTGCTATGGTGGAAACAAATGGTAAAAGGATGCAGGAAGGATGCCTGGAATTGGGACGGTAAAAGGCTTCAGGAAGGATGCCTGAATTTGGTTGAACCTGATAGCTAAACCTGATAGTTGAACCTGATAGTTAAGGAGATTCAGATGGGTATTTTCGGGAAAAAGAAAAGCGCGAATATTCCGGTAATTCCGAAGGACGGCGGCGAGCCTGTGCTCCGGTGCAGCATCTGCACGGGTGAGCAGGTTCTGTGTCTGCAGGTGGATGGGTCGACGGAGCTAAGGGAGATTATGCTGATCCGGAGCCCTGGCGAGCTGGAGGAAGTGTGCAGGGCGAATGGGCTGGATCCGCAGACGATCCGGAAGGTTTACTGATTGCCGGGATTTGTGATTGGATCATATGGGAGCATACGTGCCGTAACTACTGGGTCTTCCATTATTTTCAGATCATCCGGGCTGCAACAACAGTGCGTGCCATTGTTTGAGAATATCGTTTGAAAGTATTATTTGAGGATACTGTTTGAGAATATTGTTTGAAAGAATTGTTTGAATTTATTATTTGAGGATATTGTTTGAGGATGGAAAGGAGCGGCTCGCTGGCCGGACGCCAGCCGGGGCATCAGGGGTAAGATGAATATTGAGAATCAGGCTATGATGTTTGCTTTTCTGTGTAAGTATACTGTGGAGGCAAAGGGCGAGGCCGGCCGCGCGGTGATTCAGGAAGGTATGAAGAGGTACGGCAGGGAACGCGGTATGCGTATGGCTGAGCGCGCCCGGGCGAACGGGGATCCGGTCGCCCTGTGGACGAACCAGGCGTATGGCGAGTGGAAGCCAGATTACCCGGGCCAGATGGAGTTCGGGACCGTCCACGCCGAGCCGACTTTCGTTACGTATATCAGCAAGTGCGCATGGTGCGAGGCCTGGAAGAAAAACGACATCCTTGAGTACGGCCGCGAATATTGCGTAAACGTCGACGCGGCGGTATATGAAGGCTTTGGCGAGGGCTTTGGCTGCGGTGCTGTCTGCACACCTGTGACCACAGCGATGAGCTGGGGCGGAGACTGCTGCCAGTTCGACTGGGGCCTGCCGCTGACTGAAGAGGAGCAGAAACTGGTTACAGACAAGAAAGCCGAACTCGGCACCAGCGCCATGAAGGACTTTGCTTACCACACAGCCCACATCTACTGCTCAATTGCGGACACCATCTGCAAAAACTTCCCGGACGATTCGCATGAGATCATCAGGAAAGCAGTTGACGACTACATCGGACTCTTCGGACAGGAAGAATATGACGCTTTGCTCGACTTCTCACCGGAAGATTTCCAGCACGCATGAGGCGCTCAGAACTGCCAATTAATTAAGTGAGGTAACAGCCAATCGCTATTATGCTGATCGGCTGTCAATCAGGAATAAGGAAGGAGAATGGGACATGAAATTCGGTGTTATCGGTTTCGGAAACATGGGCGGCGCAATCGTTCGCGGAGCGCTCAAGAAGGGGACTCTTAAGAAAGAAGATGTCAACGTTTACGACATCCTGGACGTCAGGAATCAAGAGGCTGCGGAACTCGGGCTGCACGTATGCGCCAATGATGAGGCGCTTTGCGCTGAGTCGGATATCATTCTGCTGGCGGTAAAGCCACAGCAGATGGAGGAAGCTCTGGGCATGTGCAAGAAGGCTCTCGCGGGCAAAGCGATGATGTCTATTGTCGCAGGGTGCAGTATTGAGAGGCTGAAAAAGGCGATCGAAGGCAAAAAGCCGAGAATTCTGAGACTGCTGCCGAACACTCCTGCGCTGGTTTTCGAGGGGGCTTTCGGACTTTGCAAGGAGACGGATTTCAGCGAAGAAGAGAAGAAATTTGCGGTTGACCTGTATGAGTCGATCGGCATAGTTGAATGGGTCAAGGAATATGATATCGATGCGATCTGCGGACTGTCAGGCGGCGGTCCCGCCTACGCGGCGATGTTCATCGAGGCACTCGCCGACGGAGGCGTCAAGCAAGGCCTGACGAGGCCCGTCGCTATGAAGATGGCAGCGCAGACGGTCCTCGGGACCGCCAAGATGATCCTTGAAACAGGACTCCATCCTGGCCAGGTCAAGGACATGGTATCCTCACCTGCAGGCACTACAATCGAAGGCGTTGAGACACTCGAAGAAGGCGGCTTCCGCCATTCAGTAATGAAAGCAGTAGTCGACGCGACCAACAGGTCACGCGAACTGTAATCAGAAGACATAATGATCAAAGGTACCACACGAGCAAGAACTTACAGAGCAATATACAGACTGCTGGACCGGGTTTCCCCGGTCCCGTTTGACTGCGGCATGATATGCGGAGCCGCCTGCTGCACGGCCATCGGCGAAGAGGACATGGGAATTTACCTGCTGCCCGGCGAGGAGAAAATCCACGACCGCCATGCAGACTGGCTGACCTGGAACACCCAGAGCACCGAGGAATACGATTTTCCCGAATCCTGGCACGGCAAAGTCCACTGGGTCCGCTGCAACGAACCGCCGCACTGCCCGCGCGAAATGCGCCCGATACAGTGCCGCAGCTTCCCGCTCTCGCCGCACCTGACACCGGAAGGCGAGCTTTGCCTTGTGTGGAATGACTCCGAGCTGCCGTACATCTGTCCGATGATCGAGGACGAGACAGAGCTGGACCCTGATTTCATGCAGGCCACATACACGGTGTGGAAGCATCTGATCCGCGATCCGCTGATTTACGACCTCGTCAGAATGGATTCAGAGGAACGCGAAGAAGTGGACCCGGTATTTCCGGCGAATCAGGACGCAGAATAATTATATATTGGTAATTCTCGGCGATTATCAGCCGGATTTTTTCGGAGCTTACAGACATATCAATCAGAAACTTATTAGCTATATATCTATACTAACCGCACAGAACCGGATAAATGAGCACATTCAATCTGAATACTGAATCAAGAACTCAATATATTACTGTAGAGCAGGTCGCTTCGCTTTTCCCAAAGCGCCCGACTGAATGCCACAAAGGCAACTTTGGCTATGTGGCGCTTATTGGCGGCAGCCTTGAGTACAGCGGAGCAATCAGACTGGCAGCTCAGGCCAACGCGTCCATGCGAAGCGGGGCAGGCGTAGCTACAGTAGCAGCGCCGCGCAGTATCTGCCCGCTTATTGCGCCTCAGATCATGGAAGCGACTCTGTATCCGCTGAGCGATCATGACGGCCGCATCCTTTTCAATGAGGATGAATTTGCCGGGCTGGTCAGGCGCTATGACTGTATTGCTTTTGGCATGGGTATAGGCAACTCGGATGAGACGCTCAAAGCCATAGAATACCTGCTGACACACTATGACAAAACGCTGATTGTCGACGCTGACGGCCTAAATGCGATGTCAAGGCTTGACCACGAAATAATCAGAAATACACGGGCAAAGCTGGTTCTGACGCCTCATGCCAAGGAGTTTTCCAAGCTGTCGGGAATGTCAGTCGAGGAGACCAAGGCAGATCCGGTCAAAGCGGCAGAATACCTGGCGTCGGAACTTAACGCGGTAGTCCTGCTGAAAGGCAGCACGACAGTGGTAGCAGGCCCGGATAACCAGCCTGTCCTTATGACGGACCGGGGATGCCCGGGAATGGCAACTGCAGGCAGCGGTGACGTCCTGTCCGGCATAATGGCGGCACTGTGCGTCAACGCAGAGGACCTGGTACTTGCAGCCGCAGCCGGAGCCTACGTCAACGGTGCAGCAGGCGAGCTGGCACAGAGCCGCCGCAGCGACGTAACAATGACATCGGCTGATACAGCAGCCTGCGTCGCCGAAGTCATTGAAGAAATCATCAGAAACAGATAACAGGCTATCCTGTGGGCTACCCACGGGCAGGCTGTCTTCCCGGATATGTCCGGAGGACCCGCAGGACATGCCCGCCAGATATGCCCCCCAGATATGCCCCAATTAATACAGTATATATTCTTATATGATTGAATTGAGATTAGACAGACTCGATTCAATCATTTTTATTGGATCAAATGGTATTAAGGGAGAAGCGAGGAACCACTATGAACACAATGAAAAGGAAATCATTACTGATGCTGATGATTGCCGCGGCAGGGATGGGCTTGTCAATAGATGCGTATCTGAATTCATGGGTGAAAGTTGAATACGTCTTTTCAGCGATTTCGTGCATAGTATGGCTCGTTATTGCGCTGCTTATCCTGTATTCATTCCGTGGAATCAGAACTGAGCGCAGGAAAGCGGCTTTTACTGATGTATTCATCACGGGGCTGTTTGCGTACCTCGGAATTACGCAGATGCTTTCGTGGATTGTAACGCCGGTACTGTCGGTAGCCTCAAGACTGTCGACTTCACCTGTAGTCGTATTTCTGTGCTTTACCGGAATGTTTGCAGTAATCATGCATGACAGGCTTGCACTCAGAATCTCATCACTGGCGATGGTCATTTTCATGGCTGTCGGAAGATTTACATTCCACATCCTTAACGGCGCGCCGCCAATAAGCAGCTGGAACCTGTTTGAAATGCGTTTTGCCGCAGAATTTCTTATTCCTGTTGCAGCATGTGCACTGAGCTTTATCAGGAAATCCGATTCGGACCGCAACGGGGCGCTGTTTGGCGCAATTACAAAGCCGTTTTTCACTGACGAGCTTGACAAGCCGGAGATGACGCTGAAAAACGCCAGAATCGCCCAGCTTGTTATGTGCGGTGTTGCTCTGATTCTGTTCATCAGCATTGAATACTGGGGAGGCATGACCGCTCTGAACGTTATTCTGGTTGTGCCGGTTATGATCGGGTTTGCAGGGGAGAGAAATAACAAGCGCCTTCTGATACTTCCGTTTGCAATGAAAATCGGAGGAGCTCTTGCGGATTATCTGAACTCCTACATCCGCCCGATGTACCTTGTGATTGTTGCAATTGACATTCTGGCGATAGCTGCTGCGATCGCGGGCAAAAGGAAGCTGTTCTCGATGATTATGATGTCGGAAATGTCGTACTACATGTTTTTCATGCTGCGTTCATGCTGTGCACAGGTAGCCAGAGACTCGACCATATATTTTGATACTATTGCGGTTTACACGATGAAGATTCTTATCTGCATGAGCCTGCTGTTCTTCGCTTATGGCAAAGAATGGAGTAATGCTGCGATTATTGACGGTATCAGGGACATGGTGTCGTTTTTACGCGGCGACGAGACAGAAGATGAGCGGATTATGGTAGTCAGACGCCATATCTGATGCACTGATGCAGATTTTGACAAAGGAGTAGAATATATGTATGGAGCAATTGCAGGAAGCGTAAGCGGGAGCCGTTTCGGGCTGCCCGGCGGAAAGGAACGGGGCATGCATTTGTTTGCGGACTCTTCTTATCTTGAATACAACGGGCTTATGACGGTTGCTATGGCAGACGCAATCATGAACTATTTTGACCCGGGCTGTGAGGGCTTCGGACAGGGGACCGCCGATCTGTCGAGAAGGATAGACGAACTCCACCTTCGCAACAGGGTAGACACAGGCATCCGCAAATGGCACTGGAAATATCCGGAGGTAAAGCACATCTGCAGCGAAACGAATATGGCTGCCGGGATGATCTCTCCCGCTGCCTGGCTGTTCGATGACATCGAAGCAGTGCGCAAAGCAGCTATTATCTGCGCTGATACATGCTTCAGATATGAGAACAAAGAGTATGGTCATGAATCTGTGCTGCAGGATATCCGCGGAGCAGAGGCGATTGCTTCCGCGATTTTCCTTGCGCGGACAGGTCTGATGAAAAAAGAGATACAGCAATACATCAATACGGAATTCGGATATGATTCCGGGCTGCTTTCCGGATCATTATCCTTACAATCAACCGGAAATATTCCTGCATGCGGAGGTGTTCCGGAAGCTTTGGCCGCATTTTTTCGAGGGAAAAGCCCTGAAGAGGTAATAACGAATGCGGTATCTGCGGGAAATTACGGACCGTCAAGCAGCGGAATCGCAGCAATGGCAGGTGGAATCGCAGCCGCTTACTACGGTGAAAACTGGGATGTTTTCGCCGAAGGGTGCAGAAAACTGCCGGACGATGTTCTCAGCGTCCTGGAGAGATTTGACAAAATCAAATACGGCAGAAATCCGCAGGATGAGATCCCTTTCAGCACATCGTTCGCACGAAGACGAATGATGCAGGGTGAAGAGAGCCGGATCGCAGAGTTTTACACTCATTCCAAGAGCGTATCCAAAACAGCTGAATCATTCGGCAAAACTTCTGAAGAGGTGACTGAGATCCTGCACAAAGCCCGCACATACTCACCATATGCAGAGAAGGATGTTATATCTTACGTCAATGAACTGTCACCTGTTAAACTGAAAAGGGGCAAAGGGCAGAACCTTACGCTAGGATGCGGAACAGGATTCAAAGAGTATGAGATGCTGGTTCTGGATATCCTGAATTCAAGTGACGCAGATCCATGGAGTCCGGAATTCGGCAAAATGACAGGACTGCTTCCGTTCGAAATCAAGCGGATCGTGTCGAAAATTAACAGTCATAACATAATGCGCAAACATACTGCGCAGTATCTGGCTGTATTATGCGAACGGGAAGAGGGGGACAAGTAATGCAGAAGAAAATAATTTTTGTCTGCGCAGGCAATATGTGCAGATCTCCTATGGCAGAGTATCTGCTTAGAGAAATGCTGAAAAAAGAGATAACCGGCGGCGCCTGCATGGCGGATATGTATAAGATCGAATCGAGGGGCACACTGCCTTTTACATCCCGAAGGCCTATGTATATCGGCGCCTGGGATGTGATGATGGATCACGGCATCGACTGCGACGGACATCAGGCAGCAATGTTCAGGGCAGAGGACTATGATAACTCCAGTCTGATTCTCTGCATGGATATCGATAACGCTGAGGATATCCGGACAATTGCAGGAGGTGACCCGGAGAATAAGATTCACCTGCTGAATGAGTACGCCGGGGTCAGCGGCAGCAAAGAAATACATGACCCAATGTACACTCAGCAGCGCAAAGAGGATTTTGAGAAAACATATCAGGAGATATACTCAGCCTGTGAACTGCTGAAAAAAAGATTAGCCACGGGCCTTCAGTAACCGCCTGAAAACCAAAGCGGCAAGACCGCTGGCAGCAATAATAACAATCACGTAAAGCGCCAGCCCGAGAGGGATTCCGGCGCTTTTCTGCACTGTATCAACAATCGGCTGCGGGGATATGTGATAAGGATTCAGATAAAACATTGCTGCATAAGGATCAGGTACAAGCCCTGCAGCATGTGCCTTAGCCATCACCGGCTCAGTGAGCACGTTGATGATGACAGCAATCACACACAAACCACCAAAGAGCGCAGTTGCCCGCATAAAACCGCCGCAGCTCAGGTCTGCAATCCCGGAGAATACAACAACCAGGCATATAAACAGCAGAATCCCATGCCAGATAAATCCGTGCAAAGTAAGTGTGACATAAGACCGGAGGAAATCCTCAGGGACCGCAAGCGCGGCGACAGCACCGACGAACGTATATGTCGCGAGAAATGTGAGCATCGCGGTGCATGATTTACTGCGCCGGCACGTGAAATTCACATTGCCGCACTCACTTGATAAATAAGGATCCGGCGCAGCTTTGCCCGCTTTGCACAGAACCGGCAGAAGTATGCACAGATACATCGGAACCGAGCAGAGCTGGAAAGGGAAGTACCACCAGTCATATGTGCCGCCATTTACAATGTGATACAGGAAAAGCTGCTTGTAGACCTCAAGAATAGCCAGAATCCAGCCGCAAACAGCAAGAATCCGTATAACCCTCGCCCGGGATTGCCTGCAAGCGCGCGAAACCGTCGCTGCACCTGAGACAGCAGCAATCACCACAACCAAAACAGCCGCGATATGAAACGCTCCGTACATGCGCGGGGCATCCATACGCCAGGCAGTAAATTGTAATAATGAATTTATCGGATTAAGGTGTAAACTCATAGCTAGACATACATAATGCAAGGGATATCGTAATCACGTATCCTCAAAGCATTTCGAGTTACTTTTCTTTCATTTTTTCGATCGTAATTTTGCACATCCTCAATGTGCGACTATTTTACCCGTGGTTAAACCAATATTCAACCGTTCCTGAAAATATTTCAGGCAAAACGGCAGAGTGATAAAGCACTTGCTATCCATCTTTCAGCTGCCATGCCTGAAGTTATCCTGCGACCTAGTTGTTGACCGAAGTAGTTTTCGCATATAGAATAACAATATCTGAGAAATAAAGGCGGATATATGAATAATAAGGATTACCGCAACAGAATAATGAAAAAAGCAGGCGTATTGCTGCTGTCTGTGATTATGGCAGTGACTATGATGCCTGTGTTTGCATTTGCGGAAAATCCGGTAATTCCGGTTACAGACAATAAGCTGCAGGCAGACACACCGGCCGCTGATGAACCTGCCGCTTCTGCTGCTTCAGACACGTCAGCTTCCATAGATTCTGCAGATACACAGCAGACAGATCCAGTGGTTGCAGAAACCGTCCAGGAACCGCAGGAAACCGCCGAAACAGCCGAACCTGTCACAGAACAGTCTGAAACATCCGAAGAAGAGACTGGAGTGATAGCCTCTTCGCTCAACCTGACAGACTCAGATGATCTGCTTGCAGGATATATTGAAGAAATCTCCGGTGTAGATATCAGCACTGAAGAGGGCGCATCTCAGCAGACCTTAGAAGATGCTATGAGAAAAACCAAACTCATGGCCCGGAGAGCTGTGCTGAATGAAAACGGTCAAAAGCTCTATGATGCGCTGAAAACAGGCATCACAGCAATCGCGGAAGGCAGTACAGATGAAACTTATGTTGATGTGGTAATGGCCAAAGAAGACTTTGACAACTGCGCATACAGGCGGGTAATCAATGCTCTCATATCCGATCATCCGTATGAACTGTACTGGTGCGACAAGACCATCGGAGCTCTTTCTACATACAGTTACGATACCGGCACTGTGCATGTATACTTTGCCGTTTCTGCTGATTACAGAACCCCTGAAGTGCTGAAGACATTCACTTATAAGGATGCTGAAGGAAACGAAAAAATCTTCGAAGTACACAATACCGATCTGAACAAGACCCGGGCTGCAAACAATGCTGTCAATAATGCAAAGTCAATTGTCAGCAAATATGCGGATCTTAGCGATGTCGCAAAACTGTACAGCTACAAGGACGAAATCTGCGCTTTGACAGATTACAACTATGGTACTTCCGGTGCGGATTACGGCGATCCTTGGCAGATTATCAATGTTTTCGACGGAAATCCTGAGACTAAAGTCGTCTGCGAGGGCTATGCCAAAGCATTCAAGTTCCTGTGCGATGCCAGTTCATTCAGCAGCCCTGAGATAGAGTGCAATACCATCACAGGCTATTACGGAACCGGCAGAGTCCCTCATATGTGGAATGCTATGCACATGGACGATGGGCTGTACTATATTGCCGATGTAACTCAGTGTGACGAGGGCGCGCCTGCATATCCTGATCAGGTTTTCCTGACCGGTTGCAGCAAGGGAACAGTCGATGCAGGATATGAATACCTCGTTCAGCCTAACCGTGGCGCAACCGCCAATGGCACCAATGATTCAACTGCCGGAACCACTACTCTGACATACACTTATGACAATACAGCATTAGGACTCTACACCCCTGAAGAGTTGTCGATGTCTTTCCATGATCTTGTATCTTACGTCAAGGCATCGCCGGCAAAATGCACGGCAGCGGGCAATACAGAATACTGGAGCAAAGGCGGAAAATGCTACACCGACCGTTACTGTTCAAAGGAGATCCCGAAGGCAAATACAGCCGTTAAAGCACTCGGTCACAGCTGGTATGTTTCGTACAAAGCGCTCGATTACAATACTCAGAAGTGCCGCCGGTGCGGAGTTACGCGCAAAGTCTCCAAGGTTGTCGTAGACCGCCCTAAATTAACAATTAAAGCACCTTCCAGAGCGAAAAAGGCTTTTACCGCCAAATGGAAGAAACTGAGCGCTGCTAACCGCAAGAAAGTCGACGGAATCGAAATCCAGTACAGCACTAACAAGAGTTTTACCGACTCGGCCAGCGTAGTCAGAACCGCCAAGAAGACCGCGGCCAGCAAGAAGATCACCAAACTGGGGCGCAAGAAAACATACTATGTCAGGGTCCGCACATATAAGTGGATAAGCGGCAAGAAGCACGTCTCCAAGTGGTCTTCCGTCAAGAAAGTGAAAACGAAATAACCAAGAAAAGACAACAATAGGAATACAGGAGTAGAAAAATGCAGCTAAAATTAAGAGACGAACTGCTGAATATGGAGAAAGTCAGCTATGCAATGGATCACATCGAACTGCCTGAAGGCGGTGTTGACTGCAGCGAGGGCTGCACACCTTACGGGTTCCCGCCGGAAATGCTCAAAGCAGTCGAGAATTTTGACATGACCAGGCTTGGCCCATATCCGCACAGTACCGCCATTTTCGA
>JBGUIG010000079.1:0-6279 GCA_045112795.1 Anaerovoracaceae bacterium
TTTGCGGATTGACAAATAGAGAGGAGGCAGAGGCAATTCCTCCCCCACTTACAGAAGAGAGGGTATCCTTGCCTATTATTTGATGAAAAATAAATCAGCTTAGGAAGACTATGGATACCAAACGACTCAACGCATTTCTTAAATCAGCAGAGCTCGGCAGCCTTTCTGCAGCTGCTGAAGCTCTCGGATATACACCTTCAGCAGTCAGTCAGCTGGTCTCCTCTCTTGAAGGGGAATTCGGAATTCAGCTGCTGGTACGAACACCTCGCGGCGTTTACAGCACGCCCGAAGCAGAGGGTCTTATTCCGATAATCACTGACTATCTTTCACGTGAGAAACTTATCTACGATTACATTGACGGTCTCAAAAACCACTCTGAAGGTTCTCTCACTATTGCAGCTTATCCTAGTATAGCTACAAACTGGCTTCCGGATGTAGTCAGTGAGTTCACTGAGGCTTTTCCGGATATTGTCATTAACATCAGGGAAGGAATCCGTTCCGACATATTCAGGCATCTTGACAATGGTGACGCGGAACTTGGTTTTCTGGCATATGCTGATCCGATGCCGTATGAATGGATTCCTCTTTCATCAGAGAGACTGCTGGCAGTAATCCCGGCAAATCATCCCCTTGCAGATGCAGAATCATTTCCGGTTTCTTCAGTTCAGAAAGAGACTTTTATTCTCTCATCTGCCGGACAGGAGCCTGAAATACTTAACATGCTGTCCAGACACAATATACACCCGGACATCAAATTCACGACCTATGACACTCCTGTCAATCTGGCCATGGTCCAGCGCGGTCTGGGGGTCAGTATTTGTACAGAACTGAGCGTCAGGAACTGGCGCGGTCCGGTGGTACAGCTGCCTCTGGATCCGCCCGAGAATGTCACCTTCGGAATTGCCTGCAAGTCTTATGACAATCTGACAAGCGTTGCGCAGCAATTCCTCAAATATGCAGTCAGAATCCTTACACAAGATAACAGATAGTCCCGGCACTAAATTCATTCAAGTGAAAAACAGACCTCCGCAGGATGTTAAATCCTGTGAAGGTCTGTTATTTTTTATCTGCAGTTATTTTCAGTTTGTAACTGTCGCATTACTACATCTCCGCATTAAGCAGATCTGTGTCGATCGGGTATCTTCCGAAGATTCTGGCTGCATCCATCATTGCCTGCAGATTCTCTGCCGGTGTATCCATCGGTGTCTGGCAGCCTGATGTCAGTGTAAATCCGTTTGGAGAATCCCATGCCTTGCGAATGCATTCCTTGCTTGCCCTGAGAACATCCTGAGGTGTACCGAGTCTGATAACATCTACCGGAGGCACATTGCCCTGAATAGCCATGTGCGGTCCGAGCACTTCCTTGGCCTCTTCGAGGTCTTCAATGTTGTCAAGTCCAAAGCATCCGATTCCTGTGTTGTTGAGGTCTTCCCACAGTTTGCGGGATCCTCCGCAGATGTGAAGTCCGCATCCGCCGCCGTTCTTCTTGATAAAGTCAACATTGTGCTGGAAGTACGGTAATGAGAACTCGCGGTACTGCTTTACTCTGAGAAGCGAAGTTGTGCTTACAGGGTCTGCAAAGCCGATTCCGATTCCCATCTCAAGCATTCTTGCGATGTATCTCTCGTTGTTCTCTGTAATAACTTCCATCAGCTGCTTGACTTTGTCCGGCTTCTTGATCATGCCGATAAGCAGGTTCTCAGTGCCGACAACCATAGCAGCGATTGTGAACGGACCGGTTACTGTTCCGCTTACAGGAACCTTATCTCCGAGTCTTGCTTTGACGAGGCGGAGTCCTTCAAGGATGATCGGGAGTCTGCCGTCTTTGTCTACATCAACCAGCTTTGCCTTATCTACTTCATCAAGGCTTGCAAGTGCAGGTGTTTCCAGCTGAGCGATGTTGTGATCGTAATACTTTATCTTGGATCCCATTGCTTCAGCCATTCCGCGGAGTGTTGTCGAAAGTCCTGCTCCGTCTGAGTGGAATGTATCATAGATGTACTCTTCAAGCTCGAGCATCTTCTGTGATGAGAAGTAATAATCTTTTACTTTGAGACCAATCATCGGTGCGAGAGTCTCACCTGTATCGATACAGCACATGATACGGTCTACTTCTTTGCCCTCGCTCAGGAGTCTGTCTCTTTCGATTGCTGTCAGTTCGTCCTTAGGAATGTCAAGTCCGTGGCCATACTGTTCAATAATATTCATAGTCTGTCCTCTTTCTCTGTGGTTCTGTACTGATTCTATACACAAGCAATGCCGGACGCAAAATATGTCCGGCACCGCATAGCAATCTTTGTTGAGGATATAGATTACTCGTTAACTACTTTGTTCTCTTTCCAGTTCCACTTGCCCTTGAGAGTGATTTTCTCATACCAAGGAACGAAGTATGAAAGGATAGCGAATCCTGCGAGCAGGAAGAGATACCAGTTGTTAGGAATGATGTCCAGAGGGCTTACTCTTCCTTCACACATGCTTGCAACTACGAGGAACTGAGCTCCGTAAGGGATGAGACCCTGCATGATACATGTGAACATATCGAGGATGGAAGCTGTCTTGCGAGGGTCGATATCGTACTTCTCGCTGATCTCTCTTGCCATAGGTCCGTCAACGATGATAGCAACGGTGTTGTTAGCTGTTGCCATATCTGTCAGAGCTGCAAGTGCGGAAAGTCCAACCTGAGCAGACTTCTTGCCCTTGAATGTCTTGGACAGCTTGTCGATGAGCCAGTTAAGTCCGCCGTAGTGCTTAGCCATTTCAGCGATACCGCCGCAGAGCATTGAAAGGAGGAATACTTCGATCATTCCCTGGAAACCAGCCCAGATCTGTCCTGCGAAATCCATGAATGTGATGTCTCCGTAAGCCATTCCGATGATTCCAGCTGCGAAGATACCGATTGTCAGTACCAGGAATACGTTCATGCCTACAAGCGCAAGAACGAGTACGAGGATGTAAGGGATAACCTTGATGATATCGAATCCGCCAACCTCGAGAGCCTGTGCTGTCTCAGGTCTTCCGAATATGACAAGCAGAATAATTGTAACGATAGCTGCAGGGAAGGAAATCCAGAAGTTAGTTCTGAACTTATCCTTGAGCTCAACCTTCTGTGTTCTTGTTGCTGCGATTGTTGTATCAGAAATCATTGACAGGTTGTCTCCGAACATAGCGCCGGAAACTACAGCAGCCATTACGAGCGGGAGGCTGAGTCCTGCTTTGTCTACAACTCCGAGAGCGATAGGAACGAGAGCTCCGATAGTTCCCATAGATGTACCTGTTGCTGTTGCAAGGAATGATGCGATTACGAAAAGACCTGCTGTCAGAAGTGATGCAGGGATGATTGAAACTCCCAGATTTACAGTTGCATCAACTCCGCCCATAGCACCTGCTACTGCTGAGAAAGCACCAGCGAGGAGGTAGATCATGAGCATAGCCATAACGTCTTCGTTAGCTGCGCCCTTTGCAAAGATTGAAAAGTTTGTGTTGATTCCTTCCTTGTAGTTCATGATGAAAGCTACAAGTACTGCGATAAACATTGCTACTACTGCAGGGAACTGGTAAAATGCCATCTCTACGCCCTTGGACTGCAGAATGATTCCGGCACCAAGGTAGATGATGATGAATACTGCGAATGGCACCAGTGCCAGACCGCTGCTTCTTCTCTTTTCTTCCATGATTAAAAACTCCTTATAATAATCAAATCCAACATAATACTTAATGATTGTCTTTACGACATGGCTTTCAGATTTTATCGCCTGATAAACAATTATCAAAATAGGTTTTATTTATAATAATCCCCTGAAAAATGCCTCATGGTCAATAATTGTGGCATAAATATAAAAGACCAAAAAAATAATCGGGCGAATTAACAAAATCGCCCGAAAAGCAGCAATTACAGGGTTGTGAAGTTATTTTAACGCTGTTTTAACAGAACGTTACGCCCGCACTAATTGCCCATTTCATTGATGCTTTAGTTTTCAGTTGTGCCTGCATCCTGCTGCTCGTAATACCTGATCATACCTGCCTGATCTTCATCGGCATAGCCGTTTTCTACCATCCAGTGCATAATTGAGTATACCTTTTCTGTTACAGGCAGCTGCATTCCGATCCTGTCCGCGAATGCAAGTGCATTTACTATATCCTTGTGGTGGACTGCGATTCTTGCTCCCGGCTCAAAATCTCTTGATATTATCTTAGGTATTTTATTGTCATACAGAGGACTGCCGGCAAAGCCGCCGCGTGTCGCCTCAAACAGCAGATTGAGATCTATTCCCGCCCTTTCTGCCAGAGCATACCCTTCTGCCATAACTGCAAGCATAGCTCCGCCGATCATGTTGTTGATCAGTTTTATTGTATCGCCGCTTCCTGACGGCCCCGTATACACAGGCGTCCCCATGCACTCAAGCAAAGGCTTTATTTCATTGAAAACTTCTTCTTCTCCGCCGGTCATTATAGACAGAGTCCCGGCCTGCGCCATCGGATTGCCTCCACTGACAGGTGAATCAAGAAGATGCATGCCAGCTTTTCTGACCTGTGTATTAAGCTTCTGTATTATTGACGGATCCGCTGATGAAAGGTCTACAATTATATTATCAGGCTTTCCGAGCTTTACAGCGCGCAGAATCGATGAACTGATTGTCTCATGTGTAGGAAGCATCTGAAATATAACATCACAGGTGCTGTATATTTCATCAGTGCCCGATGCCACAGTTCCGCCCGCCGCTTCGAACTTCATCAGTCTTTCTTCGCTTATATCATAGCCGATTACCAAAGCTCCGCTTTTCCTGCTCAGGTTAAGCGCCATATGATATCCCATGACTCCCAGTCCTATGAAGCCCACTCTGATATTTTGCATATTTTCACTGTTCATCAGATTTCCTCCGGCAGCAGCACCGGCACTCCCTTTGCCGGATCCAGCTCTCTGTTCATCCTGATTCCGCTGAATTCAGCCATAACCAGCTCAACAGTTACAAGAACATGGTTACCCTCTTTAAGATGTCCGCCGTATTCATTGCCTTTCTCATCTGCAAATGAAGCGTGAATGTGCAGTACTGGATTTCCTTCGCAGTCTCCGCAGATTATTCCGCTGAGTCCTGTAAGTTCTATCGGAGACGGCAAATCGATTGGTGTTACATACCCGTAACATCCCGGCTTGCCCGGAATCTCCATAGGATCAAAATATGTGCATCCGTCGAGGCTGCCTATTCCTGAGATCATAACCCCGCTTGTCAGATTATTCTCCTCGCAGTATTTCTGAATACTGTTCAGAACATCTTCCCCTGGTTCAAGCCTCAGGACGTGTATTTTTCCTATCTCACCTGCTGCATGTTTCATTTCCGCACCTGCCTTTATATATCGTTCTCATCCGGATACAGTATCATCTTGCCCGGTACACCGGATCGGATCATTTCAAATGCTTTCTGATAATCCTTAAGAGCGAATTTTCTGCCCATGATTTGATCCAGCCTGAAATATGGGCCCTGCATAACCTTTGCAAAGTCTTCCCATGTTTCCCAGATTTTTCTTCCGGATATTCCTGTAAGATTGATTTCTCTGTAAATCAGTTCATTAGTAAGGTCGAACTCTACATTCTTCGTAGGCAGTCCTACACATACCATTGTCCCTGCTGCCCGCACACAATTAAGGCCTGCTCTGATAGCAGCTCCTGCTCCGGTGATGTCTATCGCTGCATCCGCACCGATGCCGTCTGTAAGCTTCAGCACTTCGGCATTGAGGTCCTGAGTTCTGCTGTTGATAACATAATCTGCGCCCATGTCAGATGCCATCTTAAGTCTGTCATCTTCAAGATCACAAGCAATGACCATTTCTGCTCCAAATGTCTTGCACGCACTGACAGCGGTGAGTCCTATCGGTCCGCATCCGCTGACAAGCACCCTTTTGCCATATACATCAGCGGCTTCAACACCATGTACACCGGCGCCCAGAGGTTCAAACATGCATGCCATTTCGTAAGAAATACTGTCATCAAGGACAAACGTACTGTCGGAGCGAATTTTGGCATATTCCGCAAAAGCACCATTCTCTGTAGCACCGAAGAGTCTGACATTCTTACAGATGTGAGGCATGTCATTACGGCAGAACCAGCAGTCACCGCACGGAATGTGAGTCTCGCATGACACTCTGTCGCCAACCTTGCGGTCTTTCACGTTTCTGCCGGTTTTTACGATGACTCCTGCAGTCTCATGCCCGGGAACAAACGGAGTCTTTACTCTCAGCTGACTCCATCTGTCCCATTCCATGATATGCATATCCGTTCCGCAT